>NZ_JBEYEI010000012.1:0-255725 GCF_040633895.1 Streptomyces sp. NPDC007863 | reverse complement strand
GCGAAGGGCCTGACCACCGGCGAGGTCCAGGCCCACCTCGCCGAAGTCTATGGCGCCGACGTCTCGCGCCAGACGATCTCCACGATCACCGACAAAGTCCTTGAGGGCATGGCCGAGTGGCAGAACCGGCCCCTCGACCCGGTCTATCCGGTCGTGTTCATCGACGCGATCCACGTGAAGATCCGTGACGGGGCCGTCGCCAACCGGCCGATCTACGTGGCCCTGGCGGTCACCGTCGAGGGCCGGCGCGAGATCCTGGGGCTGTGGGCCGGGGACGGCGGCGAGGGCGCCAAACACTGGATGCACATCCTCACCGAGATCAAGAACCGCGGCGTGAACGACATCCTCATGCTCGTCTGCGACGGCCTGAAGGGCCTGCCCGACGCGGTCGAGACCGTCTGGCCGCAGACGATCGTGCAGACCTGTGTGGTCCACCTGCTGCGGAACTCCTTCCGCTATGCCGCCCGCCAGGACTGGGACAAGATCGCCAAGGTTCTCAAGCCTGTCTACACAGCGGCGACCGAGGAGGCCGCCCTCGAACGATTTGCCGAGTTCGCCGATGCCTGGGGCCGGAAGTATCCGGCGATCGTCCGGCTCTGGGAGAACGCGTGGGAGGAGTTCACGCCGTTCCTCCGCTTCGACACCGAGATCCGCCGCATCGTCTGCACCACCAACGCGATCGAGTCGGTGAACGCCAGGATCCGGCGGGCGGTCAAGGCCCGCGGGCACTTCCCGAACGAGCAGGCCGCGTTGAAGTGCGTCTACATGGCGATCATGTCGCTCGACCCGACCGGCAGGGGACAGACCCGCTGGACCCTGCGCTGGAAGACCGCCCTGAACGCCTTCGATATCACCTTCGACGGCCGACTCACCGCAGCCCGACAGTAGCCCCGAACACCACGGTTACACCGTTCGATTGACAGACCCCTTTCGGCGACTCGCGGACGAGCCGGTTACTCATGGGCGGTGCAGTCCCCCGCGCTCTGCCACACGACCCCTGCGGCCACCCCGGTAACAGCGGGGCGCGTGGTGCACGGGCAGAGCTGGTGTGAGGGCGGGCACTCGGTCCGCCGTGGTTCCCCCTCGGGGTGGGTGCGCGGTAGTCCCGCCCTCACTGTGTTGTGGGGACCAGCAGATTCCCGGCACCCGCCGTGCGGCGTGCTCGGTGGCTCTGTGCGGTCCCTCACTGTGTTGTGGGGACCAGCAGATTCCCGCGCCGTCTGTCCGGCCGCGAGCCGTGCCGCTCGGTCCCTCACTGTGGTGTGGGGACCACCGGATTCCCGAGGGCCGGGCATGACGGGATGATGTTTCGACGGACGGTTTGCTTTTCTCCTTATTTTTTCTTGTGCATACGAAAAAACAGTCTGAACCGTCATACCGTCATGGCTCGGCCCGCTGGTCGGCCCCGCTGCGGGCACAGCAAAGCCCCGGCGGTCTGCGAGGGACTGCCGGGGCTTGGCTAGGGCGATCCGTAAGCCAGCGGGGCTCAGAAAAGCCGAACGGCCCGCCGCCGAATTTCCCCAGCGGCGGACCGTACAGACCTCTCAGGGGGCTCAGGTGCCCGCAGCGTCCGGCGACTCAGCCCAGCGCACGATCACACGGTCCCGCGTGTTCGCGTTGCGGCCCCTGCCGACGGACTTGGTGATCCTCACGGAGTCGATGAAGAGCGCCAGGAACTCCCGCTTCTTCTCCAGGTCCCACGCCGCCCATGTCGATTCCTCACCGATGGGATCTCCGTCCACGCTCGTCCACTCGTTGGGGATCCGGATACTTCGACTGCCGGTCGCCTCCAGTTCCGCCAGCCGTTCGGCCGTCCGCTCCTCATGGGCAGCCAACCGCGCCATGGACTCCCTGAACATCTGCGCACCGGTCTCGTCGGCGTAGACGCCGGCAAGCCGGTCCACGTGCAGGATGCGGCGAGACTCCCGTACGTGCTCCAATTCGGCCCGTACCGCCGCGCGTTCCGCGTCTCGCTGGGACGTGTCCTGTTGGCGGGCGAAGCGCCGTGACGCCTCGGCCAGCCATTCGAGGTCTTCCGGGTCGTCGGGGTCCATGGCCATGAGACGGGCCCACACCCGCCCCGCCGTCTCGCTGTCCGCCGCGTCCTGGCCGATGACGAGACCACCGTGGCCCGGGACCACTCCCCCGGCCCGGTTGCACTTGTAGTAGAGCTTCCCGGCCCGCCGGTCGGTCACCATCACCGATCCGCAGACGTCGCAGAACAGCAGTCCATGCCCGGCCAGCAGAGTCGGGACGCGTCGGCCCGCTCGTACTACCACCTGTGTCCGGCCGTCCAACACGTCCTGGAGTTTCCACCACTCCTCCGTGGGGATCAGCGCTTCGTGCGACTGGACGGGCTGTCCTTCGTCGTCACGCAGGATGACGCGCTTCCCCGTCTTGCCGGGGACGGGGTTGCCGTCGGCGTCCTTGGTCGCCTGTACCCGTCCCTGCCACTCGATCGCGTACCCCGCAAGGCGCGGGTCCCGCAGGATGCGCAGGACGGTGGACGACACCCACGCCGGGCGCTCCACGGCTTCCGAGGCTCCGCGCGCACGGCGCGAGGCGAGGCGCTTGGCCCCCGACTCCCCCAGAGACTCCGCCTTTGTAGGCACGCCGCCCTCGTTGAGGCGCTTGGCGATCTGTGAGGCGGAGACTCCCTCTGCCGCCCACTTGGCCATGTCACGGACGTGTGGGGCTTCCACGGGCTCCGGGACGAGTCGGACGACGGACAGCTTGCCGCTGGTCGCCCTCTCCGTTGTGAAGCCGTACGGGGCGACCCCAGAAACATGGCTACCAGCCCGCCGAAGAGTGTCCTTGGTGGCGGAGACGTACGCCGACTTCATGTCGGACTCCTGCTGCGCCAGTCCCGCGATGATGGCGAGGATGCCGACACCGACCGGGGTGGAGGTGTCGAGGTACGGCTCTTCGACGCTGACCAGCCGGACGCCGTGCGTCTCCAGCTCCTCGATGATCCGCATGGCTTCCAGCGCGCCACGGCGGGTGAGGCGGGAGAGCGAGAAGACGACCACGGCGTCCACGTGTCCGCCGCGCACGGCCGCCATCATCTCTTCGAACCCCGGACGGTGGATGCTCGGGTCCCACCCCGACTTGCCCACGTCCTCGAAGTGGCCCGCGTCGCTCCACCCCTTCGACGCGATCAGCGAGGCGCACCGTTCGCGCTGCGCCACGGGCGATGCCTGCGAGTCGTCCTCACGCCGCTTTGACTGGCGGATGTACGAGACTGCACGTACGTGATCAAGGCTCGGCGCAGCGCCCGGCCTGTGCTTCCTGAGAGGTGTCATGTGCCTAGTGTGGTAAAGATCAACGTCCTGACCGTGCCCGCCGAGCAGCGGGAAGTCCTGGAGCAGCGGTTCGCCTCGCGGGCCGGCGCCGTGGAGGGCTCCGACGGGTTCGAGTGGTTCGAGCTGCTGCGGCCGCTGGAGGGCACCGACCAGTACCTGGTGTACACCCGGTGGCGCAGCGAGGAGGACTTCCAGAACTGGATGAACGGTTCCATGAAGGCGGCCCACCAGGGCACCGCCGGCGGCGAGGGCGGCGCCGAGCGTCCGAAGCCGGCCGCCTCCGGGTCGACGCTGTGGTCCTTCGAGGTCGTGCAGCAGGCGTCGCCGAAGTAGGGACCGGGGCTCCGGGAAACCGGGGCACGGGACCGGGACTCCGGGAAACCGGGGCACGGGACCGGGACTCCGGGACCGGGGCACGGGACCGGGACTCCGGGACCGGGGCACGGGACCGGGGCTCCGGGACCGGGGCCGAAACCGGCGGCGGCCGTGGTCGTGCGGGCCGCAGAATGGCCCGCATGACCTGGATCTTCTCCCCCGAGCGCGTCGACACCCCGGACGCCACCGCCCTGCGTCGCGACTACTACGGCGATGTCGCCGGGCGGTACTTCGGGCGGGTGCTGAACGAGGACGAGTACGACGACGACATGATCGACGACGGGCTCGGCCTCCTCGCCCCGCCCGCCGGGCAGTTCCTGGTCGGGCGGTACGACGGGAAGGCCGCCGCGTGCGGCGGCCTGCTCCTCCTCGACGGCGACCGGGCCGAGCTGACCCGGGTGTTCGTCCGCCCCGCCTTCCGCGGCCTCGGCGGCGCCGACCTGCTCATGGGCGGCCTGGAGGAGGCCGCCCGCGCGCTCGGCGCCCGCCGCGTGGTGCTCAACACCCGCCTCGACCTGGTCGAGGCGCGGGCGCTGTACGTGCGGCACGGCTTCGGGGAGATCCCGGCGTACTGCTCGGGGCCGTACATGGAGATCTGGTACGGCAAGGAACTCTGAGCCGGATCAGGAACTCCGAGCCGGGTCAGGCGGGTTCGCCCGCCCAGACGACGACGTCGAAGGTGGCGTTCGTGTCGCTGGCCTGGCCGCCCATCTCCTTGACGGTCATCCGGACGAGCCGGCCCTCGCCGGTGCGTCCGCAGACCGTCAGGCCCGTCTTGATCTCGATGTCGTTCAAGGTGGCCTGCGTCTCGACGACGCCCGCGCAGTCCGCGTAGGTCGGCGCCTTCGCCGCGCCCTTCCACACGAGGGCCTTGGCGCCGTTGTCGGGGCGCAGCATGTGGTCGCCGAAGGGGTAGACGGCGAAGTCGTTGTCGCTGTTGATCTCGGACTGCACGGGCGGCGCCGCGTCGAGGTCCTTGTCCTCCACGTACGTGATGACGAGGGTGCCCTGCCAGTGGACGGTGCCGGGCGCCGGGCCCGAGGGGGCGGCGGGGGCGGACGGGGTCGACGCGGTGTCCGTGGCCTCCGGCGTGGTCTCCGCTGCCGCCTCCTGGCTCGGCGACTGCGTCTGCGCCGGGGGCTCGGCCGACGGCTCCGCCGGCGCGCTCGACACGGGGGCCGGGCCGGCCTTCGGGTCGTCGTCCCCGTCCGTGTTCACCAGATACGTGCCGACGACGCCGATCACCGCCGCCACCAGCGTCGCGCCCGCGCCGATCCAGGCGCCCCGGTGCGACGGCGGTCGGGTCGGCGGGGCCGCGTAGACGACGCCGTACGCCGGCCCGTCCGGATGCTGTCCGGGCGCGTGTCCCGGATGCGGCGGCCAGCTCTGGCCCGGCTCGTGACTGCTCATCCTGTCCGTCCCCCTGTGACTGGAAGTCGATCTACGGCTGGACAGGGTACCGACCCGGGCTGAGCCGACGTCAGGCGCGGTGGCCCCGGGGCGGTTCGGGCGCGCGGGGGCGCTCCGCGCCGGAACCGCGGGGCTCCGCGTCGAGCTCCTCGACCGGTTTCCCCAGGCCGGTGGGGCGCGCCCGGGTCCCCACCGGTCGCCCGCCGAGGAGTCCGGCGCCCGGACAGGGGTCTCCTGGGCCCGGAGCCGGGCCGTGGGCGTCTCCCGGCGCGAGCGGTGTCCTCCGTTCTGAATCGAATGTCCGGTTATGGCCTGTGGAGGCGTACACGCGTTCACCCGGAGGCAGGAGGCCGCCTGCATAATCACTGCCAGTTGCGTTGGGGAGGGGACACATCATGACCGGACACGCATGTCCTGATTGCGGTGATCGGAGACCGGGCTGCGCCTGCGCCCGTACGGCGGAGGCGGCGGCGGCCGAGGACTTCGACCCGCTCCGGATCAGGCCGTACGTGACGCTGGACGCGCCCGACGACGAGGCGGGCGACCCGCCGACGACGCAGCTCACGGCGGTACGGGTGGGTCCCGGGGCCGCCGGAGGGTACGGAGGCCCCGACGGCCCCGGCGGATACGGGCCGTACGACGACGGCCGCTCCCCCGTCCCCCCGTACGGCTCCGGGGGCGGGGCCGACGAGACCATGCCGCTGCTGCTCGGCGGGGTCGGCGGCGCGGGGGGCGCCGACGACTCCTGGACGGCGGGGCCGGCGGCCGGGCCGGACGGGGCGCGGCGGGAGCGGTCGCGCCGGCGGCGGGGCGGCGCCCTCGTCGCGGGCGTCGCGGCGGCGGCCGTGGTCGGCACGGCCGCGCTGGCCGCGGCGGTGTTCGGCGGCGAGGAGCCCGAGGACCGGGCGATCGTCCCCGAGGTGACCACGAGCGCGTCCCTGAACCTCGCCGTCTCGGAGGAGCCGTCCCCGTCCTCCGACAGCCCGACGCCGAGCCGCACGCCCTCGCGGACGCCCTCGCCCAGCTCGTCCTCCCCGACGGCCTCGGCGTCCCCGTCCGCCTCCGCCTCGCGGACGACGGCCCCGACGGCGACCGGCTCGCCGTCCGCGACGGGCGGCGCGGCGGCCCCCTCCGAGCAGCCGACGACGGCCCCCGCGACCTCCGCGGCCCCGACGACCGCCTCGCCCACCCCCACGCACACGGACGCGCCCGAGGGGGCGACGCTGAGCCTCGGCGACACGGGCCCCGAGGTGCGGGAGCTCCAGACGCGGCTGCGGATCCTGTGGGTGTACCTGGAGGACGCCGACGGGGTCTTCGACGAGGACCTGCGCACGGCCCTGGAGGAGTACCAGGACCGGTTCTGGCGCCTGAAGGACCCGGAGGGCGTCTACGGACCGCACACCCGCCGCGAGCTGGAGCGGGACACGGAGCAGTACTACGAGTAGAGGCCGGGAGACGGCCTGGAGACGGCCTGAAGGGCTGGGGGGCGACCCGGGTGGCCAAGACGGCCCCCGGTTTTGTATCGTGAAAAAACAAAGTGGCCCCGCCCGTACTCCCTGACCGGCGGGCGGGACCGCTTCGTTCTCCGCACCACCCCCCTGGAGACCCCCATGGCCGCCACCCCGGCAACGCTCACCGCCCGCGCCCTCCTGCTCGACATGGACGGCACCCTGGTCAACTCGGACGCCGTCGTGGAGCGCTGCTGGCGCCGCTGGGCGGACCGGCGGGGAGTCGACGCCGACGCGGTGCTGAAGGTGGTGCACGGCCGCCAGGGCTACGCCACGATGGCGATCCTCCTCCCCGACCGCCCGATGGCCGAGAACCACGCGGACAACGCCGTGATGCTCGCCGAGGAGACCGCCGACGTCGACGGCGTCGTGCCGGTGGCCGGCGCCCCCGCCTTCATGGACGCGATCACGGACTTCCCGCACGCCCTGGTGACCTCGGCGGACGAGGCCCTCGCCCAGGCCCGGATGGGCGCGGCGGGCCTGCGGATGCCCACGACCCGGGTGACCGCCGAGCAGGTCGGCGCGAGCAAGCCGGACCCGGAGGGCTTCCTCAAGGGCGCCGCCGAGCTCGGCACGGCCCCGGCGGAGTGCGTGGCCTTCGAGGACTCCGAGGCCGGCATCCAGGCGGCGAAGGCGGCCGGCATGCGCGTGGTGGGCGTGGGCCCGCGCGCGGCGGCCTTCGCACCGGACCTCCACGTCCCGGACCTGACCCGCCTGCGCCTGAACGCGAACGGGGACGGGACGATGACCCTCGAAGTCGCACCGGGGTAACTCCCCGGGCCTCCGCCCCCCCCACCCACGTCGCGACCCCCGGCCCTCCGGCCCCCACCCACGTCGCGGCCCCCTCCCCCCCCCCGGGGCTCCACCCACCTCACAGATTCCCCCCGGACCCCGGGCTTCGACCCGCACGCCGGGCTCCGACCCGCCCGCGTCGCGGGCTCCGCCGAACTCGCGAGGTCCAGCCACCTCTCGGGTTCCACCCACCGCCCGGGCCCCGACCCGCCTACCGGGCCTACGCAGCCCGCCTGCCGGGCCCAACCGGCGCGCCTGTCGGGCTCCGCCGAACTCGCCGGGTCCACCCACCTCTCGGGTTCCACCCACCACCCGGACCCCCGACCCACCCGCCGGGCCTACTCAGCCCGCCCGCCGGGTCCACCCAACCCACGTCTCGGGCTCCGCCGAGCTCGCGGGGTCCACCCACCTCGCGGGTTCCCCCGGGCCCCAGCCCCCGACCCACGCGCCGGACCCACCCAGCCCGCCTCTCGGGCTCCACCGGGCTCGCGGGGTCCACCCACCGCCCGGGCCCTCGACCCGCGCGTGCCGGGCCCAACCCGCGCGCCTGCCGGGCCCACCGGCCACCTCTGGGACCCTCCGACCCGCACGTCGGGGCCCACCGGCCACCCCTCGGGGACCCCCGACCCGCCCGCATCGCGGGCTCCACCGAACTCTCGCGAGCTCCACCCACCCCGCAAGTTCCCCCCACCTCGCGGGCTCCACCCACGCCCCAGACCTCCGACCTACGCGCCGGCCCCAACCAGCCCGCCCGCCGAGCCCACCGGCCACTTCTGGCCCCCGACCCACACGTCGGGGCCACTCAACCCACCTCTCGGGGACCCCCACCCGCCCATGTCGCGGGCTCCACCCACCCCCCAGGCCCCCAGCCCTCGCTCCGGGCCCACCAGCCACCCCTGGGACCCCCGACCCACACGTCGGACCCACCCGGCCCGCCGGCCGGGTCCACCCGCCTCGTGGGCGCCACCAACCTCACACCGCACTGCACGCCGCCGCGCGCGGCCGGATCGTCCGGCCGTGCGCGGCGGCGCGTGGCGGTGGCCGCACGCGGGCACGCGCGGCGGCGGCCCTGCACGGCGGGACGGCACCGTGATCGCGCGCCCCAGAAAGCGCAGCAGGGCGCAGGGCGACCACGCACCGCAGGGCACACCGTGACCGCGCGCGGCGGAACGCGCAGTCGTCGCGCACGGCGCCCCACGCGGTGGTCGTGCGCCCGGGCGTCACCGCGGACGATTCCCCTCCGCTCCCCCCACCGGCGGAACCTGGCGCTCCGTCAGCACACGTCACACCCCTTGATGTGACGTGTCCATGTCGCCACCCTGTTACCTGGCGCACCCCCCGACGAAACCTCGCGCCGCCACGATGACCGGGCCGTCGCCCGGTACCGCACGGGACCGGGCGAACCGCCGAGGTCCCACCGAATCAAGGGAGTCCCCCATGCCCATCGGCAAGGTCTACGCGCGTCGAGCCGCCGTGCTCGCCTCCTCCGCCGCCCTCGCCCTCACCGGCCTCGTCACCACCGCCCCCTCCGCCCAGGCCGCGATGCCGACCCCGGTCAGCGCCGCCACCGCCCGCACCTACCTGGCCTCCCTCACGGTCAAGGCGGAAGGTTCCCTCACCGGCTACAGCCGCGACCTCTTCCCGCACTGGATCACCCAGTCCGGCGCCTGCAACACCCGCGAGACCGTCCTCAAGCGCGACGGCTCGAACGTCGTCACCGACTCCTCCTGCGCCTCGATCAGCGGCAGTTGGTACTCGCAGTACGACGGCGCCACCTGGACCGCCGCCTCCGACCTCGACATCGACCACGTCGTCGCACTCGCCGAGGCCTGGCGCTCGGGCGCCGGCTCCTGGACCACCGCCCAGCGCCAGGGCTTCGCCAACGACCTCACCCGGCCGCAGCTCATAGCCGTGACCGACAACGTCAACCAGGCCAAGAGCGACCTGGACCCGGCCGAGTGGCTGCCGCCGCGCACCGCGTACCGCTGCACCTACGCCCGCGCCTGGGTCCACGTGAAGTACCACTACAACCTCAGCGTCGACTCGGCGGAGAAGAGCGCCCTCCAGTCCGTCCTCAACGGCTGCTGACCACTTCCCTCCTGACACATCGTGACCCGCCGCGGAAGCCCCGGCGAGAAAACGGCGTGAATTCGGCGCGCCTGTGGTCCAGACCTGCGGAACTCTTACCGCAGGCGCGCCCCCCACGGCCCCTCATCCGAGATATTTGAACTTGCAAGTATTAATGAGGGGTGCCTAACCTGGCGGCCGTTCGGTTTCCGTCCCCCACGTCCGCCCCTCTCCGGGGCGGGCCAGGCCGAAGGAGTTCCCCCACCATGAGCACCCTCACGCACCGCCTCGACCAGGCGCAGCCCTATGCGCTCGGTCTCTTCCGGATCGTCATCGGCCTTCTCTTCGCCTGCCACGGCGCCGCCTCGCTCTTCGGCGTCCTCGGCGGCGCGATGGGCGGCGGCACCGTCCCGGCCGGCACCTGGCCCGGCTGGTACGCGGCGGTGATCCAGCTCGTCGGCGGCGGCCTGGTCCTCGTCGGCCTCGGCACGCGCGGCGCGGCCCTCGTCTCCTCGGGCTCGATGGCGTACGCGTACTTCTGGGCCCACCAGCCCGAGGCCCTCTTCCCGCTCCAGAACCACGGCGAGACCGCCGCGCTCTTCTGCTGGGCCTTCGCCCTGCTGATCTTCACCGGCCCGGGCGCCCTGGCGCTCGACGGCCTCTTCGGCGGGAAGGGCTCCCGCGCGGAGGAGTCCGAGCGGGGCTCGGAGAAGCAGAGCACCCCGGTCGCGGCCTGAGGGCCCGCTCCCTCCCGCGGCCGCACCCACCCCGCCGCCACCGCCACTCGACGCGTCCACCGCTCGACGCCTCGACCGCAGGACCGCGGGCACGCGTCCCACCGCCAGGCCCGCTCCCCCGTCCCACCGCCAGGCCCGCTCCCCCGTCCCGCCCGGCCCGCCCGGGCCCCCGCCGGTACCCACCCGGCGGGGGCCCGGGCGGCGGCGCGTAGGCTCTGGCCCTGTGAATCTGCTCGACAACATGGGCTCGCTGAGGTCGCTGACCGCGGGCCCGTGGATCTATCCGGTGGTGGCGACGTCGATCCTGCTCGACGTCTTCCTTCCCGTGCTGCCGAGCGGCTTCCTCGTGATCTCCGCCGCCACGGCCGCCTCCGCCGCCCTCGGCTCGGCGACCGCGCCCGCGGACGTCCCCTCCCTGCTGCCGCTGCTGCTCACCGCGGCGGGGGCCTCGGCGCTCGGCGACTTCCTCGCGTACCGGCTCGCGCTGCGCGGCGGACGGCGCATGGACCGGGCGATAGCCCGCTCCCGCCGCCTGACCGTGGCGCGGGAACGTCTCGGCACCGCCCTGGCCCGGGGCGGCGGCCTGATCGTGGTCCTGGCCCGCTTCGCCCCCGCCGGCCGCTCGGTGGTCTCCCTCGGCGCGGGCGCGGCGCGGCGGCGCCCGGAGGAGTTCCTGCCCTGGTCGGCCCTGGCGGCGGTGATCTGGGCCTCGTACAGCGTGGGTCTCGGCTGGCTGGGCGGCCAGTGGCTGGGCGCGACCTGGTTCAGCGCGGGGGTCTCGACCCTGGCGCTGCTGCTCGCCGGCGGACTGGCCGGCTATCTCATACGGCGCCCGGGCGCGGCTCCGGCTCCGGCGTCCTGACGGCGTGGTGGTGCGCTCCTCTCACTTCCAGGGTGGCGAGGAGCCGGGCGGTGGCGTCGGCGATCTCGTCGACGGCCCGGTCGAAGACCTCCCGGTTGTGCGCGGCGGGGGCACGGAAACCGGAGACCTTGCGGACGTACTGGAGCGCGGCGGCGCGGATGTCGTCCTGGGTGGCCTCGTGGGGCAGGACGGGCGGACGGAGCGTCTTGATGCTGCGGCACATGCCTCCAGTGTGACCCGCCCCACTGACAGCGGGCGGCGCGCCGGGACGGCCCCCGGGGCACAGCGCCGTACCGACCGACGAAATCCGGCCAGCCACGACCGGGCACGACCGGGCACGGCAGAGCCACGCGCGGCAGGTCCCGTCCGGCGGAATCAGTTCAGCCCGCGCCGGCTGCGCGCGTTGAGCTCGGCGGCGCGGGCGCGGAGCTCGCGCAGGGGCGTGGCGAGCTGGACGTCCCGGGGCTCGGCCTCCCACTCGGCCTCGGGGCCGCCGTGGACGGCCCGGATGAGGAAACGCCCCGAATCGCTCCGCACGAAGAACCCGACCCGCCCCGTGGCGGTGTCGCGGACGAGGTCGCCGACCTCGGGTACAGGTTGCACGCCACCCCTCCGTCCCGGTCCCGACTGCTCAGTGGGGACACCCAGGGAAACGCGGAGACCCCGCCCTGTCAACGTATCTCTAGAGATGTCCCCCGATGGATGGATCACGAGGGCAGGACGGCGCACACGTGTGCACCTTGGCCGCGGGGCGCCCCTTAGGGTGTCCCGCAGACGAAGGGAGTGGTCCACTCGTGACCGACCAGGACAGCACTCGTCGCCCCAAGTACCAGCGCATCGCAGATGAGTTGAGAACAGCGATCCAGTCCGGCGACTTCGCGCCGGGCGACCGGCTCCCCGGCGAGAACGACCTCATGTCCACCTACGAGGTGGCCCGGATGACCGCACGGCAGGCCCTCTCGGTCCTCCGCGGCGAGGGCCTCACGGAGGCCCGGAAGGGGGCCGGCGTCTTCGTCCGCGCCTTCCGCCCGCTGCGCCGCAGGGGCATCCCGCGCCTGGCGGCGGACGGCTGGGCGGGCGGGCGTTCGGTGTGGGCGGCGGAGGTGGAGAACCGCGACCTGGTCGTGGACCAGATCACGGTGGCGGAGGAGGAGGCGGGCCCCAGGGTCGCCGCCGCGCTCGGCCTGCCGCCGGAGGCCCCCGTCTGCGTCCGCAGCCGCCGCTTCGTCCTCGACGGCAAGCCGGTGCTGCTCTCGGTCTCGTACCTCTCCGCCGACCTGGTCCGCGACACGGCCGTCACCCGCCCCGACACGGGCCCGGGCGGCACGTACGCCCGCCTGGCCGAGCTGGGCCACCGCCCGGTCCACTTCCGCGAGGAGATCCGCTGCCGCATGCCGACGGCGGACGAGACCACCCGCCTGACCCTCACCCCGGGCACCCCGGTGGTCCTCATCGGCCGCACGGCCTTCACGGAACCGGGCCGCCCGGTCGAACTCAACGAGATGACCCTGGACGCCTCGTCCTACATCCTGGAGTACGACTTCGACGCCTGACGCCTGACGCCTACCCCTCCCGAGCGGCGGGCACAGCGCCGGCGGCCCCCTTCCCCTCCAGATCCGCCCCGACCTGACCCCCCAGGGTCATCACGTTCAACGTGGCGGCGTTCTCATTGGCGATGGCCTTCTCCACCCTGGCCACCAGCAACGCGAACGCCTCCCGCTTCGACAGCTCCCGATAGGGCCCGACCCGCGTCTCGAAGTAGACCCGCTCGTGCCCGAGGAGCTGCTCGGTGGACCGGTAGTTCTTCCACTGCTCCCGGTACCGGTACACGCTCTCCAACGACACCGCGGCCACCACGACCACACTCAGCACGGTCGCGGTCACCCGCGCGAACCCGGCGTCCAGATTCACGAACACCGGCACCAACGCCCCACCCACCACGGACACCGTCCGCATGCGCAGATGCATCGCCTTCATCCGCGCGGCCTTGACGTCGTACCACTCCTGATACTGCGCCAGCCGCGTCTCCACATACTTCTGAGCCGTCATATCCCCACCGACGGCCCCCACTTCAGGAGCGTCCCCCACATCAACCATCCCGCGAGTACACCCACCCCACCCGCCCCCGTCAACCCACCACACCCCCGACACGCCCCAGCGCCCTGCCGAAGGCCCCGCCGAACGCCCGGTCTCACCTCTGTGGCGCTTCCGGGGTGACCGGTCGATGGATCGAACACGCAGCAGCCGTGGCTCCGCTCGCCTGATCGGCCATCCAGCGCAGGACGGTGCCACGGACCTCCGCCCGGGAAGCCAATCGCCTCCGCCGGCGCTCACCGGTCGCACCCGTCCTCAGCGAGCAGGACCCGGATGAAGAAGTCACCCTCATCGTGGCCGGTCAGCCTCTGGAGAACCACGTACTGCCGTTCCCCCAGCCCGGCGACCATCGCCTCGACGGCAGCGGCATCAGGGTCGTACGTCATCCGTCCGTCGTCGGTCAGCGCGACGAGCCCGACAGGCCCGAGGCCCCGCCTCCGCCGCCATGCCCGGGCCCACTGCCTCTCCTGGGCGGCCAGGAGAGGCGGCGGAACCGGCGGGCCGTCGGGGTTGTACACGGCTATCGGGTCGTCCGGGTCGGACCACGAGCCCACCGTCCACAGGCGGTACACGTGGACACCGCCCTCCGGCAGCGGAACCGACAGCGTGCCCGGCGCGGGAGGGCCGGGGACGCAGCGCCCCACGTCCTCCCCGTACGGACCACCGTGGAAGACCGCGTGCATCCAGCCCTCCGGCGCCCTCCCGGTCGTGTCGAAGACGCCCTCCACCGCTCCCCCTCAACGGATTCCCGGTCCTGGAGCCCCTAGCCGCCGTCAGAAATAGATGTCAAAGGCCCCGGACCATGATCGGTCCGGGGCCTTTGCACTGGTGGGCGCGGACGGTTTCGAACCGCCGACATCTGCTTTGTAAGCCTGGTAGCGACGTCCTCACCGTTATCGCAGCTCAGCCAGCCTGCGTGGCGCGACGGCTATCGAGGGGCGTAATCACCGCGGTACCCCTCCAGTGGCCGTGGCTGACCACTCGATCTGGCACGCATCTGGCACGCACGGTCAGAGCTCGATGCACTGTCTCATGACGTCGTCTGCATCTCTGTACCGCAGGACGATGGCCGTCGGCAGCCAGTTCCTTGCGCAAGTACCGGATACCCAGGCGCCCGACAGGTGCTCACCAGGGGTGATCTGGGCCATCCTCGGCCTCCGGGTGGTAGCGCAGGACCGGGCCGGGCCGGTAGCGCCCTAGGAAGGGCGGGCGGTGCGGGCCTTCGACGCAGCTCAGGAGGAACTCGGTGAAGGAGCCAGGGGCCTCGTGCCACTTCCCCTCCTCCGTCTCGACCACCACGCGCCAGTCGTCGGGGTCATCCTCCTCGGGAAGGAAGTAGCACATGGTGCCGTCCTCACCTCCACCCCACTGAATCAGACCACCTGGGTGGGGATGGAAGGGGAACGGAGTGCGCTCCGGGTCGTCGAGATGGGGGCGTCCTGACGTCGACCAGATCTGCTCCAGTTCGGCCTGTGTCCCCTCGATCGGCCGGACGAGCCAGAAGAGCTGGTCAAAAGAGCCCGGCCCGTACAGGTCGAGGAAGGCCTTGTAGTCCGTCGGCAAGGCCAACCCGAGGTGCTCCTCGGCCGCCTCCCACAGCTGCGGCCGCGCCCAGCCCCAGCACGGCGGCTCACCCAGCAGCTCCCTCAGTCGCGCCGCCGCATGCGTCGGTTGGTCGTCCATGAGGGGCACCCTGCCAGACCCCACTGCCAGGCCCTCGCCCCGCCCCCGCGCCAGCTGCACACGCCGCTCTGGAAACCCGGCAATCCCGTGCGCAAAAACGAACAAGGCCCAGGCTCCCGGTTCAGTACCGGTGACCTGGGCCTTCGTCGTGCTACCTGCTGGTGGGCGCGGACGGTTTCGAACCGCCGACATCTGCTTTGTAAGCTCGTGCGGGGCGTTCTCACCAGGGGCGGACCGCTGGTCACCACCGCCACGGCGGCCCGTGTGCGACCGCCGTCATCCGTCGCCGTTGATGTCAGTTTTAGATGTCAGCCGGCCGCACTCGACGGCCCGCTACCGCTTCTTCCGAAGCTTCTTCATCCTGGCTTCGGCTTCCTTCTTCTTCCGCTGCTCGACCCCGTACGGCGACCACGGCCCCTGATGCTTGGAGCACCGAGAGGTACCCGTCATCGCCTTGTTCTGGCAGCGGCCCCCGCTCTGGGTAGGAGCACCACACTTCGACTGAACCATCCTGCCCCCTTCGTTGCCGGACGCTGGAATGCTTCCAGCGCTCGGCGCAGAGTGGGGAGGCGCAACCGCGGCGGACAGCAGCACGCCGACAGCACACGCCCCGGGAAACGGGCTCAGCCCTCTTCCGCCGTGCCGACCGTCCGACCGGATGCGTACTGCCCGTCCGCCGCCCGCTCCCCGCCCTCCAGGGCCGCAATGGCCTTCCGCCGCCATCGGCCGACCGCGAGGGTCACAACCACCAGCACCACGAGAGCAGCAACAGGTGCGCCCCAGATCAGACCGCCGATGGCAAAACCGAGCGACTCCATGACTCCCCCTTGCGTGGTGCTCCGTCAGCGATTGATCGGGATCTCATAGACGATCTCGCAAAGCGCAGCGGGCACGACAATGTCCGCCGTCTCCACAGGCCGGCCCTGGTCGCTGTAGTAGGTCCGCCGGATGTGGGTGACGAGCGCGGCCTTCTGGATCCCGAGAAGTGAGGCTTCCTCGGCGGTGGCCTGCCGGGGCTCAGGCTGCTCGACGGCGTGACTGACGTTGATACCGATCTCGGCCATCCGGTTCACAACACCGGCGCCGGCGTGCGGCCCGCCCTCAGGCAGAACGACAAGAGTCCCGCCCGTGAGGTCGTACGGCTCCCAGCTCGTCGACAGCTGCACGGGCCGCCCGTCGGCGAGGAACTCGTACACGGTCCGGACGCACAGCTCGCCCTCACCGATCCCTAGCCGTGCAGCGATCTCGGCCGGCGCGGGCGCCTTCGCATCGGTCCGGCTCTCCCAGCCACCGTTCCGCCCGACGGCCTTCATGCCCGCCCGGAACGGCGACCCGTCGGGCTGCTCACGCGCTGCGGACCGCACCATCCGCACCCGCGCCCGGGGCTCGGCCACGTAGGTCCCGGACCCGGCCCGCCCCTCCAGCACACCCTGGGAGATCAACAGCTCCTGGGCCCGGCGAACGACGTTCTCGCCCACCCCGCACTCCTGGCCGATCTGGGCCCGCGAGGGCAACCGGTCTCCAGGACTCCACTCGTGCTCCGCGATCCGCCGCCGCAGTTCGTCGGCGATACGGAGGTATGGCGGCTGCTCAGGCATATGGAAAATCTAGTCCACTAGCTCTAATCTAGTTAACTAGCTTCACTTAAAGTGATCACCGGTAACGGAGGCTGCCCTGTGCCTGCTCCCGAAGTAAGCGCGGAGGCCCTCGCCGCCCGGTTGTCCGCACTCGGACTGACCACGCGCGTACTGGCGCACGCCAGAGGTACGTCGATCGAAGCGGAGGTACCGGAAACCCTTCCCGCCGAGACATGGCGGGAGGTCCTGGAAGTCCTGGCACAGGCAGACCGCTTCGGTCTCCTCGCCACCAGCCTGGGCGGCCGAACCCTCTGGGCCGCCGTGAACAAGCGGTCCCCGCGACACGCGACGTCCGGGGACCCGGCCATCAGCGATGGGAGCTGATCAGCATGCGCAACCGTATCCGCCGCGCACTCCACCCCACCAGACCGCGGCACGCCCGAACCGCCCACCCTCACAAGCCCTTACGCCGCACCACCCCACCGGGACGGACCATCACCCACGGCGAGAGCACGCCCCTCGCCGGCCGACACGCCCCCACCGCCGAGCACCCCCACCCCACGCCGCCCGGGGTGGCCTGATGCCCCACACGAAGCCCACCCCGTACCGCTCGTCCCGCTGCCAGATCGGCACCCACCACGAGTGCGCCCACTCCTCCCCGGCAACGGCTCCGGTCGATATCCCCGTGATCTACGAGGCATGCGCCTGCCCCTGCCACACGCCGGCGACCATCCCGCCCCGCCCGGAGGCAACGGCATGAAGCCCTGGACCCCGACCGGCGCCGTGGTCGCCCCCATCGAGATCACCTCGATCAACGTCCAGCGAGGCGACGTCATCCAGATCGGCGGTCAGCCCTGCCGAGTGGCCGACCTCCGCCAACTCCCCCTTGGCGCCAAACGCCTCCTCTTCGAAACGGGCGAGCAACTGACCATGCACCCCCGCACCCGCCTGGTCGCCCTCCGAGTCCAGAACAGGTGGTGACCCCGACCGTGCCCACCCTCCGCGACACCATCGCCGAAGACCTCCGCACCCAGATCACCACCGGCCGCCTCAAGCCCGGAGCCCGCCTCCCCTCGGAACCAAAGCTGGCCACCCACTACAAGGTCAGTACCCCGACCATTCGCCAGGCTCTCGCCCTCCTCCAGGCCGAAGGGCTCATCGAGAAGACCCACGGCAAGGGCAACTTCGTCCGCACTCCACTCCGCCGCATCACCTATACGGGCGGCGCTGGCCTACCGTTCGCCCCGAACCTCCAGACCACCATCCGCACGACAAATATCCGGGCCCGCGGCTACCTGAGGAACCTCCTGAAGGTCCCGCCCAACACCCCGCTGACCGAGTTTCACTGCACAACCTACGAGGGCGAGACTCCCCGAAGCGTGGCCCGCATCTACATCCCCCGCGACCTCGCACCGGCCGCACAACTCGCCTCGCCCTCCTGGCCCGGCGGTCGAGGTGAGGGCCGTACGGAAACCCAGGAGACGGTCACCGCCCGCCTCCCCACCCCGGAAGAGGCAACCGCCCTCCGCATCAGCCCCACGCGGACGGTCCTCACCATCACACGCATCGCCCTCAACTCCACCGGCCGCGTGCTCGAAGCCGCGCTCCTGGCGCTCCCCAGCGATGCCGCAGACGCGGTCTTCACCACCCACCCGACACTCAAGGAAGGGAAGACAGACAAATGACCTCTCGCAACGAACTACGACTCCTTCCGTGGTCCAGCCCCGACGGCAAACCGTGCTTCCTGAGCACCGACGACGGAAATAGCCGCCTATCTCGCCTGGCGGACTCTACTGAAGCAGTTCAGCTCGGATTGGCCGGCATCCTCGTGACACACGCACTGGATGTTCTTAAGTGCGAGGAGGTGGGATCGAAAGAAATTCGCCACTTGTCCACGGAATTGATCATAGCCTTGCAGAGTGTTCTCCGCGTAGCAGAGAGTCGCGGACAGCGTCTCCAGGCACCATGGAATCGATCCACAAAATAATTAGAGGCTTCCGCTAGAATTGGCGGTTGAGGCAAATTTCAGATACTAGAGGTGGAGGGGTGCAGAATTTCCCCTCCACCTCTTCACCCACTCTGCACACCGAGGAGGATTTTACTCGGCAAGGTAACTTCCCCTGTAGAGTAGGCCCCTAAAGCAGGGGATTATTTTCGCTGGGGTTTGCTGTTCGGGTTCAAGTTTTCCAGGAACCAATCGGCTACTTCGAGAGCGCATTCGTAAAGGGCGGTGGCCTTACTTCCTGTCAAGCCTTCATTCAAGCCGTGCGCGATCTGGTGTCGCCGGTTGACAAGCAGTGACAACTCTCGGTTAAGCCGCTGATCGTCGGCATCCAGCAGATCCCTCAGGCTAGCTTCGAAGTCACCCCCAAAGCGGCCGGCCAGTGACAGCATGTTCTCCGGAGAAGGGTTCTTTGTTTTCGCTATCCAAGATTGCGAGAATACCCTAACGGCACCTCCGGATTTCCCATCGATGTACGCCCTTGCGCACTCGAATACAACCTGTTCGAGGTAACCGCAAGTTCTTACCACGAAGAATCTGACTAGCCAGATTGCCTCATCATCCGTGCGGCCTTCTGGGGGATTCCTGACCCATTCGGCCAATGGCTCGATCGCTTTGCGTAGCCCCACGATGTTACGTGGGGGCCAAGACGATGCCATGCACCCCCCTAGATGCCGATGAACGCCTTGGTGGCCATATCTAGACGCTTGCGCACATATTCTTCGGTTGCGGTCGAGCCGGAAATTGTGACAGCGGTTTCCCTATTCGATGTGAATGCGCCGACTGCAACCTCGACATCGGCGGGAGTAGGTGGCGTCCCCCCATCAATACGACGCATCAGTCCTACGTAAAGAGCTTCAGCGAGCGCGGCATTCACTTGGGAGCTTTGGAAGCGAAGGGCCTGCCTGCCTGGTCCGCTCAATAGCAGCTTAGAAGCCTGGATGAAGAGGGACTCCAGCTTTCCGCTATCGAGACCCTCAAGGTTTCGATGCTCCCCGAGGAATTCATTAAGAAACTTCTTCTGCGGACGGAAATACCTGGCTGAATTATGGAAGAGTGCTAGAATCCGGAGAATTAGCTCCTGATCGCGCAGACGAAGAGATCGGGATCCGTAGAGCTGTCGCCACTCTGGAGATTTATTGAGCTTCTCAAGGAAGTCAACTAGGGCCCCCGGGTAAAGTGCGATTCGGATCTCATGCGGAGTGAGCTGAGTTCCTCCGGAGTTCAGTCGCTCGAACACTTGATAGATCGATTCGAGGGATTGATTACTACCGTCGGTCTTGACGATGGTAGCCTGGATAAAAGTATTGTCGAGCTGGCGACGCAATTCGGGGCCGAGTGTCCTATAGGTTAGCCCCTTGAATTGATCGGCGACATTATCGAGAATGAATTCTCGACCCCCATGTACGCCCTCATAGAATGCCCCTAGAGTCCGCAGCCTCTGCTGCCCGTCAAGGACTAGGTATCTGCGATCGGCTTGCTGAACCAGCATAATCCCGGGAATTGGGTAACCCATGAGAAGGGACTCGATAAATCGATCCATCTGAGGGCGTCGCCAAACGAAGCCACGCTGAAATCCTGCTACTTCAAGGGAAGTGTCACCGTGCCCGAAGGTGGGAATTACGATGTCGCCGCGGTGCAAGCGGCGGACGAGTCCCTCGACGTCGAAATCTGTACCTGTGTAGGTGACAGGCTCGGCTTCAGGCTCTGCGGCTGCTAGATCCTCCTGCTCCTCGGGAGTCAGGCTGTCCTCTTCAACTTCGAACAAGGTCTTGGGGTCGCCATCGGTCATGCGTCAAGGTTAGGGCAATGGGATCTACCATGCGCTAGGCATGGGGGCAGATGGGCCCCTACATTTGATGCCTCGCCAGGGAAGTGTGTTCGTCGGGGGGCCTGCCCACCCTCCTTTACGCGAACGTGTCGCTCCCATCCCGTCTGCCGTCGACCCACACACCGTGGAGCAGGCGCGGTGCCGGGCGTCCAGGTGGAGCGCCCAACTGGACGAACGACCTGGACGCCCGGTGCTGTGTCTGCTCGGCTCTGCCTGGGTCGACGGCAGACGGGATGGGAGTTCCCCACCGCCACACCCCACCGGCCGGCACCCGCGCACGGTCCCCTCCCATCCCGGAGCCGGAGCGCCCCCGCCGGAGGCATCGTTTTGAGCCGCACTCGCGTACCGCCTCGGCTGCGTCGTGGTTCGTCGCCCATCAACCCGAGCTGTCAGGCGTGCGGCCGGCGGTCGGGCTGGAGCGGGGCGGAGACAGGAGCGCAGGCCCGGGCGACGGGCCGCACGCGCCGCGCCGTGCGCGGCGGGTGCCTTGATGAAGTAGGGAAACTCTTACCGCGCTGGCCTCAGAGGGCGATCGGTCTGTAGGCCATGGCTCGGTCGACGACCTTCTCCGGGGTCGGGTTGGAGTCGGAGCCCCAGAACACGTAATCGCTGATGTGGGGGCAGGACAGGCCCTGTTGCAGCGCGGTCAGGATCTCGGAGGACTGGTCCTCGGGCGTCTCCGGGTTCATCAGGCGCTCGACCAGGAGGATCGCTTCTTCGCGGGGCATTCGCCGCGGTGGCTGTGTGGTCACTGCTGCGTGATCAGGTGGCGGCCGTCGTGGCTGCGGACGTGGGGGCCCTTGTCGTCTAGGGCGTCGAGGAGGCGGATTGCATAGACCTCGGTCATGCGGGCGGTGATCTCTTCCGGGGTGAGCCATTCGACCGCGGTGGACTCGGCGGAGGTTCGTTCCTCGCCGCCAGCGGGCTTGCAGCGGAAGACCAGGGCGACGACGCCTCGGGTGGTGTTCTTGTAGACGCCGGTCAGCTCCTCCACCTCTACCCGGATGCCCGTCTCCTCCCAGACCTCGCGGGTCACGCCGGCTTCGGGGGACTCCGTGAGTTCGAGGACGCCGCCCGGGAGTTCCCAGGTGCCGTTGTCGGCTCGGCGGATCGCCAGGAGGCGGCCGTCTTCGCGTACGACTGCGCCCGCGACGGACACGGAGTGCAGTGGCGTTGACGTCGTCTTCTGGGCGCTGTTACTCATGTACAGGAGCATAGGAGAGTGAAGAGGACTATGGGTACGACTGCAGGGGGTGGCAGGGCGGTACCCCGGTACGTCCAGATCGCCGAAGAGATCGTGGAGCAGATCCGGGCCGGCGTTCTCAAGCCTGGTGACCTGGTGCCGAGCGAGTCCGAGCTTGTCGAGCGGTACGGCGTCGCCGGCGGGACCATCCGGAAGGCCATGGTCGAGGTGCGGGCCAGTGGGCTCGTGGAGACGCGGCACGGTAAGGGGTCGATCGTGAAGGACCGGCCGCCTGTGCGGCTGCGGTCGTCGGATCGGTTCCGGGCGTCTCATCGGCGGGGCGGGAAGGCTGCTTATCTGGCTGAGTCGGCCCAGTCCGGGGCCACGGCCAAGGTGAGCGTGCTGTTCATCGGGCCCATGGAGGCTTCCGAGGAGATCGCCTCGCGGTTGGGGGTCGAGCCTGGGGCTCAGGTGCTGGCCCGACGGCGGTTGTACTTCCGGAACGGGACGCCCGTCGAGACTGCTTCGTCCTATCTGCCGTGGGACGTCGTTAAGGACATCCCTGAGCTGTTCTCCGAGAACCCTGGGCCTGGCGGGATCTACGCCCGGCTTGAGGGTGAGGGGCACGTCTTCGAGGAGTTCGTGGAGACGCTCCAGGCTCGGCCGGCGTCGAAGGCCGAAGCGTCCGAGTTGGCGTTGAGTCCTGGTGCTCCTGTCGTTCACCTGCTGCGGAACGCCGTCACCAAGACCGGGCGGGTGGTCGAGGTCTGCGACACCCTCATGGCCGCTGACCAGTTCGTCTTCGAGTACCGGATCCCCGCTGCCGACTGACGTACGGTCAACTCCTGCCAGCCCGCTCGGACTTCTTCGTCCGGGCGGGTTGACTCATGTATAGGAGTGGTGCACTCTTCTTCATGTCACTCATGTACATGAGTGGAGGAGTTCAGGACTTCTAGAGGAGTGATCTTCGTGCGTCAGATTCCCGTCGACACCTCCGCCGCCACCGTGATGGTGGCCCAGCCCCCGCAGCCCAAGGTGAAGGACCGCCGTACCGGCGAGCGCGCCATGGACGCAGAGACCGGGACCGCGCTGTCGACCGTGGACGTCATGTTCGCGGCCAACGGTGAGGTGGAGATCCTGAGCGTGACCGTCCCGGAGACCGGTGTCTCCGCCGACCTGGCCATGGGGACCCCCGTGGCGATCACGGGGCTCGTCGCCCGGCCGTGGGAGAGCGAGTTCAACGGGCAGCGTCGGCACGGCATCGCCTTCCGGGCCGTGGCCGTCACCTCGCTCGCCGCCGGCGCCTCGATGCCGAAGGCCGCCTGATCATGCGGTGGTTGATCGCCGCCGTGGTGCTGGTCGCCGTCCTCGCGGGTCTCCTGCGGTGGCGGCGGCCCGCCTGGTACTGGCTCTCCTTCGGCGTCACGTTCGCCACATGCCGGGTCCTCGGCCGATACCGGGCGGTCATGGACGCCTGCGGGCTCACCGTTCCGCCGCCCCGCTGGCGTCTCGCCATCGCCCGGATGGCGAATCGGCCCGTCCCCGAGCCGCGGGCACCACGCATCCTGCGGCTCCGGCCCACCCGTACCGGGCTCGTCTTACGGCTGGGGCTCCGGCCCGGGCAGGACGCCTTCGACGTGGCGGCCTCGTGCGACCGGCTCCGGCACTCGTTCGGGATGTTCGGCGTCACCTCGCGGGAGATCCGCTCCGGTGTGGTCGAACTCCGGATGACCGGGTACGACGTGCTCAGGCGGGTTCAGATGCCGGCGGGGGCCGAACGCTCAACCATGCGGGTGCCGGTCGCCCTCCGTGAGGACGGAGACGTCCACTACCGCGACTACCGGACCACGCCGCACGCCCTCACCATCGGCGCCACCAAGTCGGGGAAGTCGGTCTACCAACGGAACTTGGTGGTCGAACTCGCCGCTCAGGAAGTCGCCTTGGTGGGGATCGACTGCAAGCAGGGGGTGGAGCTGTTCCCTCTGGCCCGGCGGTTCTCCGCGCTGGCCGACAACCCCGATACCGCCGCCGACCTGCTCGATGCCCTCATCGCGCACATGGAGGACGTCTACCAACTCATCCGCGCCGAACAGCGCATCACCGCCGACACCCCGGACGCCGACATCGCCGCCGACATCTGGGACCTCCCCGACCGCCTCCGGCCCGTTCCCATCGTCCTCATCGTGGACGAGGTCGCCGAACTCGCGCTCTTCGCCACGAAGGACGAGGAGAAGCGGCGCGACCGGATCATCACCGCCCTCGCCCGGCTCGCCCAGCTCGGCCGCGCCGCCGGCATCTACCTGGAGATCTGCGGACAGCGCTTCGGCTCCGAACTCGGCAAGGGCATCACCATGCTCCGCGCCCAGCTCAGCGTCCGTACCGCCCACCGCGTCAACGACGAGACCAGCGCCAACATGGCCTTTGGCGACATCGCGCCAGACGCCGCCCTCGCCACCGTCCAGATCCCCGTCTCCACTCCCGGCCTCGCCATCACCGGCGACGCCTCCGGCGGCTGGTCCCGTATCCGGACGCCCCACACCTCGCTCCGCGCCGCCGTGGACGCCTGCAACAAGCACGCCCACCTGACCCCGGAACTGCCCGCGCTCGACGCGTTCCGGCCGGTCCTCGCCTCGCCCGCCGTGCCCGTGGCCATTCCGGCCTCTGCGGCCCCGGCGACTCCCTGAGGCTCCCCGCTCCCCTGGCCGGCGCGGCCTTCTCGCGCCACGTCCCTACCCCGCCATGCCCGAAACGCCCACCAAGGAGGTGCCGTCATGACCAGCAAGCTCCGCCTCGACGCCGTGCTGGTCCAAGCCCTGATCGCAGGTGCACTGTCCTTCGCCCACCTGCACGACCTGGGCGCCGCTGCCGGGCAGACCGGATGGAAGGCATGGGCCTACCCCGTCTCCGTCGACCTCCTCCTGGTCGCCGCCTGGCGCCGGCTCCGCGCGGACGGCTCGTCCCGCCTCGCCTGGTGCTGGTTCCTGGTCTCGCTCTTTGCCTCCCTCGGCGCCAACGTCGCCACCGCCGGCTTCCTCGACCTCGCCGACCCGCCCGCCTGGCTGCGCTTCGGCGTCGCCGGATGGCCCGCGGTCGCCTTCCTGGGGGGAACGCTCCTCGCCCACTCCGCGCCTGCCCCTGCCCCGGCTGTCGAGCCGGAGCCTGCAAAGCCGGAGTACGTACCCGAGCCGGAGGACAGTGGGGACGCCGAGCCTGTGACTCAGGTGGAGAGCGAGCCGGTCGACGTACCCGTCCTTCCGGCCCCTGAGCCCGACCCCGCTCCCGCCGTCCCGGCCGCGCTCGTCGAGCACGCCCGGAAGATCGCCGCCGACCACCACGCCCGTACGGGCTTCCCCATCGACACCGACACCCTCCGCGCCCGCCTCGGCGTCCCCGCGCCCATGGCCAGCGCCATCGCCGCCCAACTCGCCTGACTCGGAAGGAGACCGGTATGTCCGCCCGCGACTACTTCCATTCCCTGATGCGCATCGGCCCCGTGCAGATCGGCACCCACCGCGACCGCCACGGCCGCACCAAGTACGCGGCCGTCTGCACCGCCGATCGCTGCGGCTGGTCCGCCGACTACTCCAGCTCCTCGGCCGCCCAGCTCGCCGCCCGCACCCACCGCTGCCGCCCTACCGACTGAACGGAGACCGTCCGTGGACGTCCCGCTCTGGTTCACCCTGCTCGTCGTCGGCGCCCTCGGCATCAAGCTGATCCGCCCGCCCTGGTGGCTCGTCGCCGTGCTCCTCCTCGGCGGCTTCCTCCTCGCCGACAGCCTCCTGGCCCCCGTCATCGACGCCGCCGTCTCCGAGTGACCCGACCCGTACGGATCCGCCCCGCCCGGAAAGGAGAACCACCCATGCTCCGCCCCAAGATCCCCACCATGCCGACCCCGGTCGGCGTCACCGCCCCGCCCGCCGTCGTCCAGCCGACCGCCGTCGAGCCCGTGTCGCAGACCATGCCCCCGGCCGCGGCTCCGGTCGTCCCGACCGCCCGGCCCACCGTCCAGATCACCCCCAGCAGCGTCCTCGCCGTCGTCGGCGCCGGCACCGCTGTGGTCCTGGTCGTCGGCACGGTCCTGGTCTCGATGCTGCTCGCGACCGCCGTCACCGCCGCTTCGGTCGCCGTCTGCGCCGTCGTCGTCCGCTCGCTGCTCACGTCCCCGAACAAGCGCCGCCGCTGACCGGCCCCCGGGCGGCCTCGATACCGCCAAGCATCCGCCGCCCGGGAGCCGTACCCCTCGCCGATCTCTCGACCGGAAGGAAGACCCATCATGGCCCAGCCCATCGCCGCGACCGCGGCGGGCCTGGACCCGGCCACCCTGCACGACGTCCTCCGCGTGGCCGCGAACCCCGACTTCGACCGCTGGAAGGACCAGGTGCACCGCACGGGCGGCTGCTCCGACCCCGTCCACCTCACCGGCTGGTCCCTCGCCAAGGACCGGACGTCCGGCGAGACCCTCCGCCGGTACTCGACGGAGACGGAGCCCGGGGGACGCCTCCGCGTCGCCTGCGGCAACCGCCGGGCCTCCCGCTGCCCCTCCTGCGCGCACACGTACGCCGGGGACACGTACCACCTGATCCGCGCCGGCCTCGCCGGTGACGAGACCAAGGACATCCCGGCGACCGTCCGCGACCACCCCCGCGTGTTCGCGACGCTCACCGCCCCGTCCTTCGGTCCCGTCCACAACCGACCCGACCGGGGCGCCTGCCGCTGTGGCACCCGGCACCGGGACGACGACCCCGCCCTGGGCACGGCCCTCAATCCCGACTCGTACGACTACGCCGGCGCCGTCCTCTTCAACAACTACGCCGGACAGCTCTGGCAGCGCTTCACCAATCGCCTCCGCCGCGAACTGGCCGCCCGCGCGGGGCTCACGCAGCGCGCCATGAAGGACGTCCTGCGGGTCTCGTACGGGAAGGTCGCCGAGTTCCAGAAGCGCGGCGCCATCCACTTCCACGCCGTCATCAGGCTCGACGGACCGGACGGGCCCGCCAGTGCGCCGCCCTCCTGGGCCACCGTGCCGCTGCTGGACGACGCGATCCGGGCCGCCGCCGTCCACGCGTACACCACCGTCACCGTCCCGGCCGCCGGGGATCAGCCGCGCCGGCTCTTCCAGTGGGGGCGTCAGCTCGACATCCGTCCGGTCAAGGCGTTCGGGGACGGCTCCGACATCACCGAACAGGCCGTGGCCGCGTACGTCGCCAAGTACGCCACCAAGGCTGCCGAGACGACCGGCAGCCTCGACCGGCGGATCGGCAACCGGGAGGTGCTCGACCTCCTGGACGTCCCCGACCACCCCCGCCGCCTCATCGAAGCCTGCCTGGACCTGGCACCGCTCTACCCGGACCGCAAGCTCACCGCCTGGGCCCACATGCTTGGTTTCCGTGGCCACTTCTCCACCAAGTCCCGCCGCTACTCGACCACCCTCGGCGCCCTCCGTCAGATCCGCGCCGACTACCGAGCCGCCCAGGAAGGCCACGCCGACCCGGGCACCGTGCTCGTCCTCGCCTCCTGGCAGTACGCGGGCCACGGCCACTCCCCCGGTGAGGCCGCCCTCGCCGCCACCATCACCCGGGACATCCGCCTCAACCGCCAGACCGCACGGGAAGCACTCCGCCTGGAAGGAGCCGCCGCATGACCACCGCCACCGCCGAACTCCTCACCGTCCCGGAGGTCATGGAGCGGCTCAAGCTCGGCCGCTCGACCGTCTACGACCTCATCCGGTCCCGCCGCCTGGTCTCGATCACCGTGGGCCGGTCGCGCCGCGTCCCCATCGACGCCGTCCGGGACTTCATCGACCACCAGATCGAGGAGGCCGCCTGATGGCCACCCAGCGCAAGCGCAACCCCAACGGGGCCGGCACCATCACCCAGCGGTCCGACGGCCGCTATCAGGCTGCCGTCTACGTCCTCCAGCCCGACGGCACGCGGGCCCGGAAGTTCGCCTACGGCAAGACCTGGGCCGAGTGCGACGCCAAGCGCCGCGCGCTCCTCGACAAGGTCGACAACGGCGTTCCCGTCCCGACCCGTTCGATGAAGCTCTCCGAGTGGTTGCCGTACTGGCTGGACAACATCGTCAAGCCGCGCCGCAAGAAGACCACCGCGGCCAAGTACGAGGTGCACGTCCGGCTCTACCTCGTCCCGATGCTCGGCTCCAAGCGGCTGGAATCCCTCAGCGTCGCCGACGTCCGGCGCTTCCTCGTCCAGTTGGAGAAGAAGACCAGCGCCGCCACCGCCAAGGAGTCGCACCGCGTGCTCCGCACCGCCCTCACCGCCGCATGCCGTGAGGAGCTGGTGAGCCGAAACGTCGCAACGCTCGTCGAGCCGCCGACCGTCGCCGCCCGGGAGCTCTCCCCCTGGTCCCTGGACGAGACGCTCGACTTCCTCGCCGCCGCCCGGAAGGACCCGCTGTACGCCGCCTTCGTCCTCGCCATCGCCCTCGGCTTCCGCCGCGGAGAGGTCGTCGGCCTCCGCTGGGAGAACGTCGACCTCGACAAGCGGGAGATCCGGGTCAGGACGCAGCGACAGCGGGTGGCCGGGGAGGTGTACGAGGACGACCCCAAGGGGCGCCGGCGCAAGCAGACGCTTCCCCTCCCCGCGATCTGCGTCGCTCCCCTGCGGTGGCAGCGTCTCAAGCAGGCCGCCGCCCGCGAGCGTGCCGGGGAGAAGTGGACAGAGACCGGGTACGTCTTCACCACCCGCACTGGCCAGCCCATCGAGCCGCGCAACCTCTACCGCTCGTTCACCCGCGTCGCGAAGAACGCCGGTCTCCGCGTCGTCCGGCTGCACGACGCCCGGCACGGCACGGCGACACTCCTCACCGCCGCCGGCGTCCCGCCCCGCGTCGTGATGGAGATCCTCGGGCACAGCCAGATCGCCGTGACGATGAACGTCTACACGCACGTCGTCCAGGACACGCAGCGGGAGGCCGTGAGTCACGTGGATCGGCTGCTCAGGAGCCGTCCCCGGTCGTGATCGACCGCACTCGTTGATGTCAGAAGTGGATGTCAAAGGCCCCGGACCATGATCGGTCCGGGGCCTTCGTGCTGGTGGGCGCGGACGGTTTCGAACCGCCGACATCTGCTTTGTAAGAGCAGCGCTCTACCCCTGAGCTACGCACCCGTGGGAGAGCAACAGCCTACACGGAGGGGGTGGGCGGATCGCAAACGTGTGGTGGGGCGTGAACTGATCGGGCCGTGTGTTCGTCCGTAGGGGGTGGGAGAATGGTCGTTCGGACGGCCGGGCACTTCGGACAGAGCACGGGAGAGGGACGTGGCGGCGAGCGACGCGAGGGGTGGGGCGGCGTCCAGGGGTGGCGGGGGGAGCCGGCGGTGGTTCGGGGGGCGGGGGGAGAGTCAGCGGGCGGGGGCGCAGGCGGCCAAGGACGATGCCGCGGCGGCGTTCTACGAGCTGGACACGGCGCAGCGAGGGCTGCGGATCACCATCGAGACGATCAGTGCCGTGGACGGGTCGCCCGAGGCGCAGCGGGCCGTCGAAGGGTTCGCGGCGCTGGGGCGGCGGATCGACGAGGTGTCCCATGCCTACATCTCCGCCGTCGACTCCGTCGATCTTGACCGCGACGAGATCGACGGCGGCAGTGCGCAGCGGGCTCGGGTGGAGCTGACCCGGGCCAAGGAGGAGCTCGTCCGGGTCAAGGGGGAGCTGGAGCGGTTCGAGGGTGGGCTCGCGCCGTTGCTCGATCGGGCCGAGACGCAGCTCGCGCGGCTCGCGCCCGCTGTCGAGCGGGCTCGGCAGGCGCTGCGGGGGGCCAGTGACGCGCTCGATTCCGCGCGAGCGGCCGGGTTGCGGGCCGATGAGCTGGCCTCGCGGCTCGCCTCGCTCGGGCCCGAGTTGTCCCGGCTCAACGAAGGGGCCGGGCGGCACGGGGTCGGGGAGACGCTGCAGCGGGCCGATCGGGTCGTGCGGGACGCGGAGGCGGTGCGGGCCGAGGCGGTGCGGCTGCCGGAGCGGGCCGCGGAGACCGACAAGCGGCTCGTGTCGCTGCGGACCCGGGCCGAGGCGCTGGGGACGCGGGCCGAGGCCGTCGAGCCGGTGCTGTCCGAGCTGCGCCGGCGGTACTCCGTCGCCTGCTGGCAGGACCTCCAGCACGTGCCGGAGCAGGCCGCCGAGACCGTACGGCAGGCGCGGGAGCGGCTCGGGGAGGCCGCGACGGCGCGGGCCGAGCAGCGGTGGCCGGACGTGACCGCCCTGCTGTCGACCGTACGCGCGCTGCTCGACACCACCGGGGAGGCCGTCTCCGCCGCCGGTGACCGGCTGCGGCGGCTCGACGCGGTCGCCAAGGACCCGAAGGCGGAGACGGACCGGGCGAGGTTCGCGGTGCGGGACGCGCAGCGGCTCGCCATGGAGGGGCGCAGCCGGCCCGATCCGCGCCACGCCCGCCCCCTCGACGAGGCCGTCGCCCGGATCGAGCGGGCCGTGGACGGGCTGGAGGGGCGCCATCCCGACTACTGGCACTTCCTGATGGAGCTGGAGGCGGTGCGGGACGAGGCCGCCCGGGTCGTCGCCGCCATTCGTGAGGAGCGCGGCGCGGGGGCCCACTAGCCTGGTCCCATGCCTCGTTACGAATACCGCTGCCGCACCTGTGGTGACACCTTCGAGCTCAGCCGGCCCATGGCCGAGTCCTCCGACCCCGCCGCGTGCCCCGCCGGGCACGACGACACCGTGAAGCTGCTGTCGGCCGTGGCCGTCGGCGGATCCGCGGGGTCGTCGTCCGCCCCCGCCGCCTCCGGTGGGGGCGGTTGCTGCGGCGGGGGGTGTTGCGGCTGACCCTGAGGACCTCAGGACCTCAGGACCTCAGGGCCTCAGGGCCTCAGGACCTCACGGCCTCACGGCCTCAGCTCAGTGCCGCCGCTCTGAAGCGGCGGAGGATCTCCTCGCCCGCCGCCACGCCCCGCTCCGCGAGGACGTCGAGGTGGGGGGCGGTCCAGGCGCTGTCGGCGAGTTCGCCGTGGCCCGGGCGCCAGGCCCGGTCCGCGGCGAGCAGCAGATCCGCGTCGAGGAGCGAGTCGCCCGCCGCGAGGGTGAGCGCGGCGCCGGTGCGCCGGGCGACCTCGCGGACGGCGGCGCTCTTGGTGAGCGGCTTCGGCACCGCGTACACCTTGCGGCCCTGGAGCGAGACCGTCCAGCCCCGCTCGCCGGCCCAGGCGCCGAAGCGGTCCAGCCAGTCCTCCGGGAGCCGCTCCCGCTCGACGACCAGATACGCGAAGAGGTCTTCGGCGACCCGGTGCTTGCGCACCCAGGAGAGGTCCGTCGTGGCGGTCAGGTAGGCGCGGATCTCGGAGAGCGGGGCGCACTCGTCGGCGAGCCTGCGGAGGACGGACGCGTGCCATTCGTCGTCGGTGACGCCGTCGACGAGGATGTGCCCGCCGTTGGCGCAGATCGCGTACTTCGGCGCGCTGCCCGGGAGTTGGATGCGCTGGTACTGCTTGCGCGTCCGGGTCGTGGTGGGCACGAAGACGGTCTCGGCGGTGAGCCGGGCGAGGAGTTCGGCGGCCTCCTCCGTCATGTACGAGAGCGGCTTGGACTCGTGGACCTCGACGCACAGCAGCCGGGGCGCCTGCGCGTCCGGCATGCCGAGGGCGAGGGCCGCGGTCGAGTAGATGAGGGTGCGGTCGAGGTCGCTGGCGACCAGCGTGGTGGTCGAGGGGGTGCTCATCGGGTCACCACCGCCTTCCCGTCGGCGCCTGTCGCACCCCTGGTGTACTGGGGGTGGATCAGGCCCACGCAGGTGTACGGGAGGCCGTCGACCTCCTCCACGGGGACGCCGCGCTGCTCCGCGAGGAGGCGGACGTGGGCGAGGTCGGCGCCGGCGCCGCGCTTCGCGAGGATCTTCCAGGGGACGCGGCGGAGCAGGACGCGCGTGGTCTCGCCGACGCCGGGCTTCACGAGGTTCACGTCGTGGATGCCGTACTCCTCGCTGATCCGCTCGACGGCCGCCCAGCCCTCCCAGGTGGGGGTGCGGTCGGCGGCGAGGAGGTCCTTCACGTCGGTGTCGACGGTGTCGGCGACCTCGTCGAAGCGGGCCTCGACGGCGTCGAGGAAGGCGTTCGAGACGTCGGCGCCGGTCAGGTCGCGGTAGAACTTGGCACCGTGGAAGTCGTCCGCGCCGACCAGGTCGGAGCGGAGCACCGTACGCGATATCAGGCCGGAGACGGTGGAGTTGAGGCACGCGGACGGGATGAGGAAGTCCTCGCGGGTGCCGTAGGTGCGGACGCAGGAGCCGGGGTCGGCGAGGACCGCGATCTCCGGGTCGAAGCCGGCGAACTCCTCCGACTCCCGCAGGGCGGCGGCGAGTTCGCGGGTGATGGCGCCCTTGCCGGTCCAGCCGTCGACGAAGACGACGTCGGCCGGGTCGTGGTGGGCGGCGAGCCAGCGCAGGGCGTTGGCGTCGATGCCGCGGCCGCGGACGATCGAGACGGCGTAGTGCGGCAGGTCGAGGCCGTGGCGGTGCCGGGCCCAGCGGCGCATCAGGACGCCGACGGGGGTGCCGGCGCGGGCGAGCGAGACGAGGACCGGGCGGCCGGGCCTCTCGGCGAGGACGGTCTCGGTGACGGTGCCGACCGCGTGCGCGATGCGGGCGGCGGAGGACTCCAGGGCGCTGTGGAAGAGCTCCTGGTAGCGGGCGCTCGGCTGGTACTCGACGGGCAGCGACTCGGCGTAGTGCGCGCCGCCGCGCTGGATGGCTTCCTCGCGTTCCTCGGTGGGCGCCTCCAGCTCGACGTCCGAGAGGTCCTGGAGCAGCCAGCCGACCTCCTCGGGGGCGTACGAGGAGAAGGCGGGGCCGCGGAGGGGCTCGGGCAGCATGGAGCTCCTTTCGGGAGCTTCGGTGAGGGTCGCGGCCACCGGTTCCATGGCCGCCTGCGGTCGCGGCCGCCGTTGCGGCCGCGGGGTGTACGACGGGACGACGGCCAGGGCGACGCGCGGTATGTGCGCGGCGAGCTGGGCGAGCAGGCCGTCGGGGGCGTGCAGTTCGGGGGTGTCGGCGGTCGAGTCGACGACCGCGACGACGGCGTCGAAGCCGCCCCCCGCGACGTTGTAGGCGTAGCGGTCGCCGGGGCCGTCGGCCGGGTCGTCGTGGGCGGGGAAGACGAGCCGGGTGCGGATGGCGTAGCCGGGGTCGTCGACGGCGAGGACGGGCGAGCGGGTGGTGGTGGAGTACCGGACGTCGAGGCCCGCGTCCTCCAGGGCGCCGGCGAGCCGCAGCGGCGCGTACATCAGCTCCTCGAAGCCGAGGACGAGGACGCGGGGGCCGCGCTCGGCGCCGTCCGGCGCGGCGCCGGCCAGCGCCTCGGCGAGGGCCTCCGTCATGGCCGGCAGCGCCGCCTCCAGCCGCGCCCGGTGCCCGGGCGTGAACCCGTGCCGGCCCCCGTCGGGGACCTCGGCGGGCCAGTCGAGGGGGATCCGTACGACGGGGGGCGCGGGGGGCGCGGTGGAGGGGGCGGACGGGGTGGGTGCGGCCTGCGCGGCGGGCCCGGCGGGTGCGGTCGGTACGGCGGGCTCGCCGAGCGGGGCGGCCGCAGCGGGCACGGCCTCCGCGTCACGCTCGGCGGGCGCGGTCGGGACAGCGGCGCCGGCGGGTGCGGTCGGGACAGCGGCGGCGGCAGGCGCGGTGGCGAGGGCCTGGCCCTCCGACGCGGGCGGGGTCGTGGCTGGTGCCGTCCCGTGGGTCGCCGGCTCGGTGGGGGTCTCGTGTCGGGCGACCAGTTCCTGGCCCCGTGCCAGGACGCCGTCCGGGAGGGTGACGGTGCCGGCGGCGAGAGAGAGGAGGTCGACGCGGGCGCCCAGCTCGGCGGCGAAGGCGGTGAGGCGGTCGCGGTCGGCGGGGGCGCGCATGTCGACGAGGGCGACGACGACGTACCGGTCGCGGGGGTAGCGCTCGTGGAGGCCGCGGATGGTGTTGAGGACGGTGTTGCCGGTGGAGAACTCGTCGTCGACGAGGACCAGCGGGCCCTTGCCCGCCAGCAGCTCCGGGTCCTCCGGGAGCAGCAGGTGGGAGGTGGCGTGGGAGTGGGACTCCTCGAAGCCGCCCGCCGTGGCGACGCCCGGGACGGGGCGGCGGGTCGAGTGGAGGTAGGGGGCGGTGCCGAGGCCGTCGGCCACGGCGTGGCCGAGGGCCGTGGCGGTCTCCGCGTAGCCGAGGACCACGGCCCGCTCCGCCTCCTCCGCGCCGAGGAGCTCACGGACGCGCAGCCCGAGGCCGAGGCCGGAGCCGTACACGACGGAGGGGTGCTGCGGCACGTGCTTGCCGAGCACGCTGGAGACGAGCAGGTGGGCGCGCTTGGGGTTGCGGCGCAGGGCGAGGCCCAAGAGGGCCGGCAGCTCCTCGTCGCCGATCAGTTCGACGCCGAGCCGCTCCGCGACCCACGTTCCGGTCCACACCACGTCGCCGCAGTCCTTTCGTCAGCCGGCCAGGCCGGCGGTGAGCAGTTCCACGAAGCCGACGTCCTCGCGGGCGACGCCGAAGGCGTCCGCGCGCAGCAGGGTGCGCTCGGCCCAGGCTCGGTGCGGCTTCACTTCGTTCATCTTGTTCGTGTAGGCGGAGCGGAGCACTCCGCCGCCGTCCCGCTCGGGGCGGAGGATGTCCTGGGCGTCGCTCCACTCCTCGTGGCTGACCACGGACAGCGCGTGGACGGGCACCACGTGGGTGGGGTGGATGCAGGTCTTGCCGAGGAGGCCGTTGGCGCGGTCGAGCTCGATCTCGCGGAGCAGGCCGTCCATGTCGTGCTCGATGAGGGCGGTGCGCAGGTCCTCGGCGCGGCCCTCCAGGAAGGGGCTGCGGCGCAGCTGGGGCTTGAACATGCGCTCGCCGGGGCGGAAGTACTCCCAGACGGGGCCGGTGATGGTGAAGCCGGTGCCGTCGGCGCGGCCGAGGACGTTGACGACGTCGGCGATGACGTGGGCGACGACCTTGACGTCGTAGGCGGTCATGTCGGGCGAGCGGCGGAGTCCGTAGGCGGAGCAGAAGTCGGTGACGCCGAGACGGAGGGCGAGGACGCGGTCGCGGTACTTGTCGGTGATGGCGGCGATGCCGGCGAGGGTCTCGGCCCGGGTCTCCAGGTGGAGCAGCTCGGGGGACTCCAGGACTGGCATGGCGTAGAGGCGGCGGCCCGCGATGCGCTCGGCCCGGGTGAGCGCTTCGAGGAAGGCCGCGCCGCGGGCCTCGGTGAACTTGGGCAGGACGAATCCGGACAGCAGGCGCACGGTGTCGCCGAGGCGGGTGGTGAGGTCGGTGATCTGGCGGGGGTCGCGGACGCGGATGAAGAGGAGGGGCACGCCCGGTCCCTCGCCGGGGGCTTCTCCGGAGCCCGCGCCGGGGCCTCTGCCGCGACCTTCGCCGGGGCCTTCCGCGGCGGCGTCATCAGGGCCTTCCGCGGGCCGCCCGTCGGCCTCCGCGGCGAGGCGGCGAAACTCGTGGACCAGATTGGCCTCGCCCGCCTCGACGTCTCCGTCGCCGATCGAGTCCTCCAGGCAGAGCACCATGGACACGACGCCCCGGGCGGCCTGCTTGCGGATCGCGTCGGCGAGCCGGGGCCGGGTGGCGGGGCTGTAGAGGGTGGCGCCGAGGGCGACCGCGAGCGTGCCGGCGGGCGAGTCGGCGGTGAACTCGACCGGCTCGCGGTGGAACAGCCCGCTCCGTACGGTGGACGGGATGTGCCCGAAATGACGCATATAAGTCCCCCGTCTGGTTCTTTTGGCCGGATGACACGTGGCCGGTAATAGTACGTAGGTGCGGGTGTCCATAGTTCCCACCGCGCATGAAATCCAGGTAACCCGTCCCCGTCGGCTCGCTCTCCTACACCGGATTCCGTCAGGTGTACGACCCCGGTTCCGCCGCTCCGGCCGGCCGCCGGGAGGCTCGTCGCGCCCCCGCGTTGTCCCCCGGTCGGGCAGGAGGGCAGGATGACCGTCATGACGCACGCGATGCTGAAGGGCTCCAACGTCCCTCTCGACACCGCGGCCGTACGGGCCGTGCTCCGCTGGACCCCGGGCCCCGGGGTCCCCGACGTGGACGCCTCGGCCCTGGTCCTCGGTCCCGACGGGCGAGTCCGCTCCGACGAGGACTTCGTCTTCTACAACCAGCCGCGCCACCCCTCGGGCCTGGTGCGGCGGCTGCCGAAGAAGCGGGTGGCCGACGGGCTGACGGACACGGTCGAGGCCGACCTCGGGGCGCTCGACGCCGCCGTCGACCGGGTGGTGCTCGCCGCCTCCTCGGACGGCGGCACGTTCCGCTCGGTCACGGACCTGCGGATCTACCTGTACGACGCCACGGCCGCACCCGACCACGAGCCGCTGGCGCGCTTCGACGTGACGGCGGAGACCGGCGAGGAGACCGCGGTCATCTGCGGCGAGCTGTATCGCCGGGGCGACGGGTGGAAGTTCCGGGCGGTCGGGCAGGGCTATCCGACCGGCCTGGTGGGCCTGGCGACGGACTTCGGCATCTCGGTCGACGAGGCCCCCGAGGCCGCCGCCGGAGCGGCCGACGGGACCTCCGGGGACGACGCCTCCGCCGAGAGCCCGCTCGCCGGGACCGCGCTCGTCGACGCCTCCGCCGCCGGCGGAGCCGGTACGGGAGCGGATCCGGGAACGGGTACGGGAGCGGGTACGGGCTCCGCCGCGGACCCGGACCTCGACGCGACCGTCGTCCACACCCCCGTACCGCAGTCGCCGCCGGTTCCTCCCGTGCCGCCGAGGCCCGAGCGGGAGCCCGCCTACGGCTACCCTCAGCCGTCGCCGCCGGGTCCCGGGCCCGCGTACGGCTACCCGCAGCCGGTGCACGCCGGGCAGGGCGGACAGGGCGGACAGGGCGGCCCCGAGCCGGTCGCGGAGTTCCGGATGCCGCCGATGGGGCCGCAGTTCCAGCGCTCCTGACCCGGGAGCCGGGGGGCCGCCGTCAGGTCTTGGACTTGTAGCCGCGGCCCCACTGGAGTCCCCAGCCGTAGAGCCGGTCCAGCTCCGCCTGGAAGCCGTAGACGAACCGCACCTCGCGCCGGACGAGCAGCTCGTCCTTGCTGTTGTCGACCGAGAAGACGGCGCAGGAGCGGGCCTGCGGGGCGCGCTCGTCGAGTTCGATCTCGATGCGCGGGCCGTTGCTCGGATAGAGCGTGATCTTGGCGTGGGTGCGGTCGAAGGCCGGAGTCTGGTCGTAGATGTACGCGAAGAAGAGCAGCCGCTTGATCTCGTCCTTGTGGTCGAGGTTGACGAAGATCGTCTCGCCGGAGGGCGCGCCGAAGCGGTCGTCGCCGCTGAGCTTCACGTACGGGGCGGCGTTGAGGTCGCCGAAGAAGCCGCCGAGCGGCTGTACGACGCCCTTGCTGCCGTCCTTGAGCTCGTAGAGGCAGCCGAGGTCGAGGTCGACGTTGACCATGCCCTGGGTGTGGGCCTGGACGACCTCGGGCTTGAAGAACTGGGCCGGGTTGCGCAGCAGCCGGCCGCTCTGCCGGGAGCGGCCCTCGATGTCGGAGGTGCGCATCCGCCAGGAGAGGTTGACCCGGAGGTTGCCGGTGGCGCCGCCCTGGCGGGCCAGCGAGACCTGGGGGCGGCGCCTGGTCAGGTCGATGGTGTGGGACGCGCCCATCCCCGTGTCGAAGGGCGTCGCCCGCCCCGGAATCAGACTGTCCCAGAAGGCCATCGGCCCCCACCCCCCACAATCGGTCGCCTTGTCCGTCCGCCACACGCCTGCGGGGCGGCCGGACGTGCCGGCCGCCCCGCAGGGAAGCGTTCCTCATTGTCCCCGGTGTCACACCCCGTGGCGGGGCGCACACCGGGGAGCAGGGTGTCACACCCCGGAGCTCACCTCGGCCTTGTCGCCGGAGGAGCCGGAGCCGCCCTCCTCGGCCGCCAGCGCGCGGTTGCGGCGGACGGAGGACCAGAAGGACCAGGCGATCAGGACGACGCCGATGAGGCCGGTGATGACCTCGTTGATCTCGTACTGGATGGTGATGAGGAGCAGGACGGCGAGGGCGCCGATGGCGTAGTGGGCGCCGTGCTCCAGGTAGACGTAGTCGTCCAGGGTGCCCTGCTTGACCAGATAGACCGTCAGGGACCGGACGTACATGGCGCCGACGCCGAGGCCGAGCGCCATCAGGACGATGTCGTTGGTGATGGCGAAGGCGCCGATGACGCCGTCGAAGGAGAAGGAGGCGTCGAGGACCTCCAGGTAGAGGAACATGAAGAAGGCGGCCTTGCCGGCCAGCTGGACCGCGGAGACCTTCTTGCCGCTGCGCTTGGCCTCTTCCTCGGCCTCGTGCTCGCGCTCCTCTTCCTCCTCCAGCTTGTTCTCGAAGAAGCCGGAGAGACCGCCGACGACGAGGTACGTGATGAGGCCGGCGACGCCGGAGATCAGGACCGTCTGCGCCTTGTCGACGTGCATGCCGCCGTGCTGGTGGGCGTGGGTCGCGAAGGTCATCGCGGTGACGAGCAGGACGATCAGGGCGATGCAGACCGACAGCATGTCGACCTTGCCGAGCTTGGCCAGCGGGCGCTCGATCCAGCGCAGCCACTGGATGTCACGGTCCTCGAAGATGAAGTCGAGGAAGATCATCAGCAGGAACATGCCACCGAAGGCGGCGATCGACGGGTGCGCGTCGGTGACGAGTTCCTCGTACTTGTCCGGGTTGTTGAACGCCAGGTCGACGGCGTCGATCGGGCCGATCTTGGCGCTGATCGCGACGATCACGACGGGGAAGACCAGTCGCATTCCGAAGACGGCGATCAGAATGCCGATGGTGAGGAAGATCTTCTGCCAGAAGGCATTCATCTTCTTCAGGATGCCGGCGTTGACGACCGCGTTGTCGAAGGAGAGCGAGATCTCGAGGATGCACAGGATCGCAACGACCCCGAACGCCTCCCACCCCCCGTAGAGAACCGCGGCGACCAGGCCGAGCGCGGTGATCGCGAACGACCAGCCGAAGGTTTTCAGAACCACTGCCTACCCCATTGTGTGATAACGCGGCTTTACGAAACGTTGACCCCGAAGTCTAGAGCGATGCCCCGCAGCCCGGACGCGTACCCCTGGCCGACCGCGCGGAACTTCCACTCGCCGTTGTACCGGTAGAGCTCGCCGAAGATCATCGCGGTCTCGGTGGAGGCGTCCTCGGAGAGGTCGTAGCGGGCCAGTTCCTGGCCGTCCGCCTGGTTCACCACGCGGATGAAGGCGTTGCTGACCTGGCCGAAGGTCTGGCCGCGGTTGTCCGCGTCATGGATGGAGACCGGGAAGACGATCTTGTCGCACTGGAGCGGGACGCGGGTGAGGTCGATGACCAGGGACTCGTCGTCGCCGTCGCCCTCTCCGGTGAGGTTGTCACCGGTGTGCTCGACCGAACCCTCGGGGCTGCGCAGCTGGTTGTAGAAGACGAAGTAGTCGTCACCGAGCACCCGGCCGGCCTGGCACATCAGGGCGCTGGCGTCGAGGTCGAAGGGGGCTCCGGTGGTGGACCGCGCGTCCCAGCCGAGGCCCACGAGGACCTTGGTGAGGTTGGGTGCGGCCTTGGAGAGGGAGACGTTGCCTCCCTTGGCGAGCGTGACGCCCATGGTGTTCGGTTCCTCCCCGGTGGATGCTGCTGCCATGAGGCACGTCCGGCGCCGCACGAGGTGCGGCGCCGGACGTGTGCGAGCGGGCTCGGCTCAGACGTTGACGCCGAAGTCCTGCGCGATGCCGCGCAGGCCGGAGGCGTAGCCCTGGCCGACCGCGCGGAACTTCCACTCCGCGCCGTGGCGGTACAGCTCGCCGAAGACCATGGCGGTCTCGGTCGAGGCGTCCTCGGAGAGGTCGTACCGCGCGATCTCGGCGCCGCCGGCCTGGTTCACGACGCGGATGAACGCGTTGCGCACCTGGCCGAAGGACTGCTGGCGGTTCTCGGCGTCGTAGATGGACACCGGGAAGACGATCTTGGCCACGTCGGCCGGCACGCCGGCCAGGTTGACCTTGACCTGCTCGTCGTCGCCCTCGCCCTCACCGGTGAGGTTGTCACCGGTGTGCTCGACGGAACCGTCGGCGCTCTTGAGGTTGTTGAAGAAGACGAAGTCCTGGTCGTTGCGCACCTTGCCGGCCTCGCTCACCAGGATGGCGCTGGCGTCGAGGTCGAAGTCCGTACCGGTGGTGGTGCGGACGTCCCAGCCCAGACCGACGGTCACGGCGGTGAGGCCAGGGGCCTCCTTGGTCAGCGAGACGTTGCCGCCCTTGCTGAGGCTGACTCCCACGAGTCCCTCCATCATTGGTTTCCAGGGGCAGCGCCCCCGGTCGTGCGTTGGCATCGGATCAACGACTGGATCCTAGTGACGGGTTCCCAGTCGAAACAGGCGATTCGCCCGGGGAATCGGGGGATGTCGGTTCGCGTCGCCGATTCCGGGTCGCGCTCAGAGCGTTTCGAGCGCCTTCACGTACGCGTCGAGGTCACGCGCGTCCGGCAGGGCGTTGACGACCGTCCAGCGGACGACGCCCTCCTTGTCGATGATGAAGGTGCCCCGGACGGCACAGCCCTTGTCCTCGTCGAAGACGCCGTAGGCGCGGGAGGCCTCGCCGTGCTTCCAGAAGTCGGAGAGCAGCGGATACTCCAGGCCCTCCTGCTCGGCGAAGACGCGCAGGGTGTGGATGGAGTCGTTGGAGACGGCGAGCAGCTGGGTGTCGTCGTTGACGAACGTCGGCAGGTTGTCGCGGATCTCGCACAGCTCGCCCGTGCAGACGCCGGTGAAGGCGAAGGGGTAGAAGAGCAGGACGACGTTCTTCTCACCGTGGAAGTCGGAGAGCCTCACGGTGCGGCCGTGGTTGTCCTTGAGCTCGAAATCGGGGGCCTTCGTGCCGACCTCGATCGCCATCGCGTACGCATCCCTTCGACGGGGCCCGGCCTCTGGGCCGAACCGGTGAACCCCACCCTACGGCCTGGCCGGCGGCCCCCGGGCGGGGCGGGTCCGGGTGCGGGAAAGCCCCCGCCGTCGTGACGGCGGGGGCTTCGCGCAGCAGGGGGATCAGCGCTTGGGAGCGGCCAGGCGGGTGCCCGTCCAGTCCTTGGCGACGCTGATGCTCTTGGTCTGGGAGAGACCAGCGGTCTGCGCGGCATCGTTGATGTCGGACGGCTCGATGTAGCCGTCACGGCCGGTCTTCGGCGTCAGCAACCAGATGTTGCCTCCGTCCTCCAGCAGACCGATGCTGTCCACCAGTGCGTCGGTGAGATCACCGTCCTCGTCGCGGAACCAGAGGACGACGGCGTCGGCGACGTCGTCGTAGTCCTCGTCCACGAGCTCCTGGCCGATGGTGGACTCGATGCCTTCACGGAGATCCTGGTCGACGTCTTCGTCGTAGCCGATCTCCTGGACCACCTGTCCGGGCTCGAACCCCAGCCTCGCCGCCGGGTTGGTCCGCTCCTCCGCGTGGTCCGCGGTCGCGCTCACGGCTTGCCTCCTGATCATGTAACGGAAAATGCTCGGGCCACGCGTGCGCGCGGCGCTGGCCGTAGTCCACACGTGACGGGGCGGATCGCGCAAGTACCCGGCCGTGGAGACCGCCGAAACGGTGACGTTTGGGGCTGTCTCACCGCAACTTCCGGCGACTTTCGACAGCGCTCCGTGATCAGGTGTACACGATTCGTCCCGCTTCGCGGGTTTCTGCGGTTTCAGTCTGCCGAACGCATTGCCGGAACGCATGCGCGGATTGGGCGTAAGGTTGCGATTTGACCACACCGCTCGCGCACGGAGGGCGCGGGGAGGGCTACCTCTCGGTAAAGATGACGCGTGCCGCGAGCCGGGTACACGATGGACGTCCCCGGCCCCGGACATCCCGGCCTCAACGGGGCTCCCCTCCCTCATGGGGCTCCCCCCGACCAGCGAAGGAACAGCGTGGCTCCCGGATCCGACCGCAACCCGATCATCATTGGCGGCCTTCCCAGCCAGGTCCCGGACTTCGACCCGGAAGAGACCCAGGAGTGGCTCGACTCGCTCGACGCGGCCGTCGACGAGCGGGGCCGCGAGCGGGCCCGCTACCTGATGCTCCGGCTGATCGAGCGCGCCCGCGAGAAGCGGGTGGCCGTGCCCGAGATGCGGAGCACGGACTACGTCAACACCATCGCCACCAGGGACGAGCCGTTCTTCCCCGGCAACGAGGAGATCGAGCGCAAGGTCCTCAACGCCACCCGGTGGAACGCGGCCGTGATGGTCTCGCGCGCCCAGCGCCCGGGCATCGGCGTCGGCGGCCACATCGCCACCTTCGCCTCCTCCGCCTCCCTCTACGACGTGGGCTTCAACCACTTCTTCCGGGGCAAGGACGAGGGCGACGGCGGCGACCAGATCTTCTTCCAGGGCCACGCCTCCCCCGGCATCTACGCCCGTGCCTTCCTCCTGGACCGGCTGACCGCGACCCAGCTCGACGGCTTCCGCCAGGAGAAGTCGAAGTACCCGAACGGGCTCTCGTCGTATCCGCACCCGCGGCTCATGCCGGACTTCTGGGAGTTCCCCACGGTGTCGATGGGCCTCGGCCCGCTCGGCGCGATCTACCAGGCCCGGATGAACCGGTACATGGAGGCGCGCGGGATCGCCGACACCACCAAGTCGCACGTGTGGGCCTTCCTCGGCGACGGCGAGATGGACGAGGTCGAGTCGCTCGGCCAGCTCTCCATCGCGGCCCGCGAGGGCCTCGACAACCTCACCTTCGTCGTCAACTGCAACCTCCAGCGGCTCGACGGCCCGGTCCGCGGCAACGGCAAGATCATCCAGGAGCTGGAGTCGGTCTTCCGGGGCAACGGCTGGAACGTCATCAAGCTGATCTGGGACCGCTCCTGGGACCCGCTGCTCGCCCAGGACCGCGACGGCATCCTGGTGAACCGGCTGAACACCACGCCGGACGGGCAGTTCCAGACCTACGCGACGGAGACCGGCGCGTACATCCGCGACCACTTCTTCGGCGACGACCACCGGCTGCGGGCCATGGTCGAGTCCATGTCGGACCAGCAGATCCTCCACCTCGGGCGCGGCGGCCACGACCACAAGAAGATCTACGCGGCCTACGCGGCGGCCAAGGCCCACAAGGGCCAGCCGACGGTCATCCTGGCCCAGACCGTCAAGGGCTGGACCCTCGGCCCCAACTTCGAGGGCCGCAACGCCACCCACCAGATGAAGAAGCTGACGGTCGACGACCTCAAGCGCTTCCGCGACCGGCTGCACATCCCGGTGACCGACAAGGAGCTGGAGTCCGGCCTGCCGCCGTACTACCACCCGGGCCGGGACTCCGAGGAGATCCAGTACATGCACGACCGCCGCAACGCGCTCGGCGGCTACGTGCCGACCCGGGTCGTGCGGTCGAGGCCGCTGGCCCTGCCCGACGACACGACCTACGCGGCCGTCCGCAAGGGCTCCGGCCAGCAGTCGATCGCCACCACCATGGCCTTCGTCCGGCTGCTCAAGGACCTGATGCGGGACAAGGAGATCGGCAAGCGCTTCGTGCTGATCGCGCCGGACGAGTACCGCACCTTCGGCATGGACTCCTTCTTCCCGAGCGCCAAGATCTACAACCCGCTCGGTCAGCAGTACGAGGCGGTGGACCGCGAACTCCTCCTCGCCTACAAGGAGTCCCCGACCGGCCAGATGCTGCACGACGGCATCTCCGAGGCCGGCTGCACGGCCTCGCTGATCGCCGCCGGCTCGGCCTACGCCACCCACGGCGAGCCGCTGATCCCGGTCTACGTCTTCTACTCGATGTTCGGTTTCCAGCGGACCGGCGACCAGTTCTGGCAGATGGCCGACCAGCTCGCCCGCGGCTTCGTCCTCGGCGCCACGGCCGGCCGCACCACGCTGACCGGCGAGGGCCTCCAGCACGCCGACGGTCACTCGCACCTCCTCGCTTCGACGAACCCGGCCTGCATCGCCTACGACCCGGCGTTCGGTTTCGAGATCGCGCACATCGTCAAGGACGGTCTGCGCCGGATGTACGGCCCCCAGGCGGAGGACGTCTTCTACTACCTGACGGTCTACAACGAGCCGATCCAGCACCCGGCCGAGCCGGCGGACGTGGACGTGGAGGGCATCCTCCAGGGCATCCACCTCTTCAAGCGGGCCGAGGCCGGCGCGATCCCGGCGCAGATCATGGCCTCCGGCGTCGCCGTCCCGTGGGCGATCGAGGCGCAGCGGATCCTCGCCGAGGAGTGGAACGTCAAGGCCGACGTCTGGTCCGCGACCTCCTGGAACGAGCTGCGCCGCGAGGCGGTGGCGGTCGAGGAGCACAACCTGCTCCACCCGGACGAGGAGCAGCGTGTGCCGTACGTCACCCGCAAGCTCCAGGCCGCCGAGGGCCCCTTCGTGGCGGTCTCGGACTGGATGCGCTCGGTGCCGGACCAGATCGCCCGCTGGATCCCCGGCGCGTACACCTCCCTCGGCGCGGACGGTTTCGGTTTCGCGGACACCCGGGGCGCCGCCCGCCGCTACTTCCACATCGACGCCCAGTCGGTCGTGCTCGCGGTGCTGACCGAGCTGGCCCGCGACGGCAAGGTGGACCGCGCGGTCCTGAAGCAGGCGGTGGACCGCTACCGGCTCCTGGACGTGTCCGCCGCCGACCCGGGCCCCGCGGGCGGCGACGCCTGACGGGCCCCGGCGGGGCATAGCACCTGGTGAGGGCGGCGGGACCGGCGGGTCCCGCCGCCCTCACCCGTCCCCGGCATTCCTTACGATGCCCCGCATGTCCGTGAAGAAGGAGCGCCCCGCGAAGGTCCGCTGGGAAGAGCGCACCCAGACCCCGCTGCTGGTCCTGGCGGTGGCCTTCGGCATCGCCTACGCCGTGCCGATCGTGGCACCGGACGCCGACCCCTGGGTGCACCGGCTGTGCTCCCGGGTGGAGTGGGCGGTGTGGGGCGCCTTCGCGGTGGACTACGCCGTCCGGCTGGCGCTCGCGCCGTCGCGCTGGGCGTTCGTCCGCTCCCATCCCCTCGACCTGCTCGCGGTGCTGCTGCCGCTGGTGCAGCCGCTGCGGCTGCTGCGGGTGGTCTCCACGCTCCTCCTCGTCGGCCGGCGGGCCCGGATGGCCCCGCAGATCACGCTCACCACCTATGTGGCGGGCGCGGTGGTCGGACTGATGATGTTCGGCTCGCTGGCGGTGCTGCACGTCGAGCGGGACGCGCCGGAGGGCAACATCAAGACCCTCGGCGACGCCGTGTGGTGGTCCTTCACCACGATGACGACGGTCGGCTACGGCGACCACGCGCCGACGACCGGTCTCGGGCGGGTGCTGGCGGTCGGGCTGATGCTCTCGGGCATCGCACTGCTGGGTGTGGTGACCGCCAACATCGCGGCCTGGTTCATCGCCCGCTTCGAGCGGGACGACGCGGTGGAGCGCCGCCAGACGGAGCTCCTGGAGGCCCTGACCCGGGAGGTCCGCGAACTCCGCGCCGAGGTCGCCCGCCTCTCGGCCCCGGTACCGCGGCAGCCGGGTGCGGGGCCGGAGGGAGTACCGGGCGAGGGCGTACCGGGCGGCGTGCCGGAGGGAGTACCGGGCGGGGTGCCGGAGGGAGTACCGGGCGGGGTGGCGGACGGGGTGCCGGCGCCGGGTGGTCCTAGCGCTCCCAGAGCTTGAAGGCTCTGACCTCGTAGGGCGTCTGCGGGACCCAGGTGCCCCGGCCCGGATAGGTCTCGAACTCGCCCGTCTCCGCGCACTCCGCCGACTGGTAGGCCGTGACCGGCCGGCCGGTGCGGACGGCCAGGGACTGGGCCGAGGCCCCCGCCGGGAGGGCGACGCAGCTGTCGAGGTCCGTCGTCGCCAGTTCGTACGTCCACGGCCGGCCCTTGAAGTCGGGCTTGGGCCAGAGGCAGAGCCGCCCGGGCCCGCAGACCCCCAGTGCGGTCCCGCCGGCCGGTGCGGCTCGGGCCGCCGGAGCTTCCGGAACCGCCGGGGCGGCCGCGGCCGGGAGGGTGGCCAGGAGCAGGGCCGCCAGCCCCGTGAGTACGGCCATCGCCTTCGCGTTCATGCAGATCATCCCCCATGTCGTCACTCTCTGTGATCACGAGCATGGGGGAGGTGACCCGCCGGACGGAAGAGGGGCCGCCCCCGTTCCTTCGAACGGGTGACGGCCCCTTAGGGAACCTCAGGGTCAGATGTGCCCGCCGCCCATGCCCGCCTGCGCGTTCTCGCCGCGCTTGGTGAGGGTGGCGACCAGGGCCGCGACCACCGCGACGACACCGGCGACGGTGAAGGCGAGGCCCATGCCCTGGAGGAAGGTGTCGTGGATGACGTCGGTGATCTTGGCGAAGAGGTCCGGGGTCATGCCGGGCGCCTTCGCCATCGCCTCCGGGGCCATGCCGAACTCGGCGGCCTCCTCCAGGCGCGGGTCGACCGGGACCGGGATGCCGGCCTCCTTCCAGTTCCCCGCGAAGGAGCCGGCGACCTTGGAGGACATGACCGCGCCGAGCACCGCGGTGCCGAGCGCGCCGCCGACCTGCATGGCGGCCTGCTGGAGACCGCCGGCGACGCCGGAGAGCTCCAGCGGCGCGTTGCCGACGATGACCTCGGTGGCGCCGACCATGACCGGGGCGAGGCCCAGGCCGAGGAGGGCGAACCAGAGGGACATCGTCAGCGTGCTCGTGCCGGCCGAGAGCGAGATCATGCCGAACATCGCGGCGGCCGTGCAGACCATGCCGCCGACCAGCGGCACCCGCGGGCCGAACTTGGTGATGAGCGCGCCGGCCAGCGGCGAGGAGACGATCATCATCGCGGTCAGCGGCAGCAGCCGCAGACCGGCGTCGATCGGGCCGAGGCCCTTCACGCCCTGGAGGTAGAAGGTCACGAAGAAGAGGCCGCCCATGAAGGCGAAGGCCATCAGGACCATCAGCACCACACCGGCCGAGAGCGGCACGGAGCGGAACATGCCGAGCGGGATGAGCGGCTCCTTGACCTTCGTCTCCCAGACCGCGAAGACGGCGAAGAGGACGATCGAGCCGATCAGGCAGCCCCAGGTGTTGCCGCTGGACCAGCCCCAGTCCGCGCCGGCCTTGATGAGGCTCCAGACGAGCAGGCCCATCGCGCCGGAGAGCAGCGCGATGCCGAGGACGTCGAAGGAGCGCGGCGCGTTCTCGGCGCGGTGGTCCTTGAGGATCAGCAGGCCGAGGGCGAGGGCGAGGACACCGACCGGCACGTTGATGAAGAAGACGGACTGCCAGCTGACGTGCTCGACGAGGAAGCCGCCGAGGATCGGGCCGCCCGCGGTGGAGGCGCCGATGACCATGCCCCAGATGCCGATCGCCATGTTCAGCTTCTCGGCGGGGAAGGTCGCGCGGAGCAGGCCGAGCGCGGCCGGCATCAGCAGGGCGCCGAAGAGGCCCTGGAGGACACGGAAGGCGATGACGGCGGCGATCGAGTCGGAGAGGCCGATGGCGCCCGACGCGGCGGCGAAGCCGGCGATGCCGATGAGGAAGGTCTGGCGGTGGCCGAAGCGGTCGCCGAGCTTGCCGGCGGTGATCAGGGCGACGGCGAGCGCGAGCAGATAGCCGTTGGTGATCCACTGGAGCTGGTCCAGGGAGGCGCCGAGATCGGCCTGGATGGCCGGGTTGGCGATGGCGACGATCGTGCCGTCGAGCGCGACCATCATCACGCCCGCCGCGACGGCGAACAGAGTCAGCCAGGGGTGGCCGCGCAGGCCCTTCGCCGGGACCGGTACGGGTTCCCGGACGCCCCCCTGACCCTGCGGGGTCTTTTCCACGGTGGTCTGACTAGTCATGGGAACGAGGCTAGTGACAGTCACTGACAATTGACAAAGCGATTCACGCGTCGGTAACTGTCACGTAGCTCACAGGTACGCTGAGCAGGGGGAAGCTCCCGTATTCGACCGAAAAGTCATCGACGAGAAGAGGCTCCTTTGACCGTGTCCGCGCCCGGCCTGCGCGAGCGGAAGAAACAGCGCACCCGCGACGCGCTCATCAGGGTCGCCCTGGAGCTCTTCACCACCCAGGGGTACGAGCGGACCACCGTCGACGAGATCGTCGACGCGGTGGAGGTCTCCCAGCGCACCTTCTTCCGCTACTTCGCCTCCAAGGAGGAGGTCGCCTTCGCCCTCCAGCGGATCGTCGAGGAGGAGTTCGTCCGGGCGCTGGCCGCCCGCCCGCCCGCGGAGGGGCCCTTCGACGCGATGCGCAACGCCGTGCTGGCCTCCTGGGACGGGGTGGGCGACGCGATCCACGAGGTCGTCCCCGTCGAGCTGTACCTGCGGAACCTCCTCATGATCGAGTCGACGCCGGCGCTGCTCGCCGCCCACCTGCGCCGCTCCAGCGAGATGGAGGAGACGGTCGCCCGGCTCGTCGCCCGCCGCGAGGGGCTCGACGTGGACGCCGACCCGCGGCCCCGGATCGCCGTGGCCGCCTTCTGCGGCGTGATGCGCGTCACCGGACAGATGTGGGGCAAGGGGACGGACCGCTCCCTGGAGGCCATCCGCGCCCTCACCGAGCAGTACCTCGACCACCTCGGCCCGGCCCTGTCCCTGCACTGGCGGGAGCCCGGGGCACAGGGCTGACGCGAGCCCGGCACAAGGCCGGTACGAGCCGGACACGAGCCCGGCTCAAGGCCGGCACGACATCGGCACGACATCGACGCGAGGTCGGCACGAGGTCGGCACGACATCGACGCGAGGCCGGGCGCCCGGTGCCGAAGCCCTCCGGGCGGGTCCCGCGCGGGGTGCCCCCGGGCCGGTCCGTCATCTTGGCCGTCTAGGGTGTGCGCCCGTGACCTCCGCCGACGTCCCGCCGTCCCTCGCCGTCCTGCGCACGCTCCTCGCGCTGGGCGTCGTCCTCGTGATGCTGGCCACCACCGGGTGGACCACCGTCCGGCACCGGCCCGTGGCCGGGCCGTCCATGGAGGCCGCGCTGGCCGCCTGGGCGCGGGAGCGGATCGCGGACACCCCGCCGCCGGATCCGGCCACCGCCCCGCCGCGCACGGTCGCCGCCTGGTTCGCCGCCCTCGGCCCTGCCCGCGCCGAGAGCCTCGCCGAGCGGCATCCGTTCGTCGTCGGCAATCTCGACGGGGCCCCGCCGGCCCTGCGCTACCGCGCCAACCGGATCGGCCTCACCCGCGCGCTCGCGGCCGAGCGGCCCCGCGTCGACGACCCCCGGCTCTCCGCCGAGGGCCGGCACGAGGCCCGCCGGCGGGTGGACCGCCTCCGGTCCCTCCTCACCCCCGGCCGCCGGATCCTCGCCTTCGACCCCACCGGTACGGGACGGGCCGCCGAGGTCCTGGGCGACCTGGAGCGGGCCCGGCGGGTGTCGGTCGTCGTGCCCGGCGTCGACACCCACCTCCTCACCTTCCAGAAGACCAACGGCCGGTACACCGCCCCCGTCGGCATGGCCCACGCCCTGTACGAGGCCGAGCGGCGCACCGCCCCGGGGGCCAGGGTGGCGGTCATCGCCTGGGCCGACTACACCGCGCCCGCCCGGGTCGGCGTGGACGCGGCGACCGGACGGCTCGCCGCCACCGGCGCCGACCGGCTCGTCCGGCTCACCGAGGGGCTGCCGGGGACGGCGCGGGTGGCGCTCTTCTGCCACAGCTACGGCTCCGTGCTCTGCGGGATCGCCGCGCCCCGGCTGCCGGGGCGGGTGACGGACCTGGCGGTGGCCGGCAGCCCCGGGATGCGGGTGGAGACCGCCGCCGAGCTGGGCACGAAGGCGCGGATATGGGCGATGCGGGACGCCGAGGACTGGATCGCCGACGTCCCCCACCTGGAGGTCGGCGGGGTCGGGCACGGGGCGGACCCGGTGGCGCCGGAGTTCGGGGCCCGGCTGGTCTCGGCGGCCGGGGCGGCCGGGCACAGCGGCTATTTCGAGCCGGGGACGGAGAGCCTCGGCAATTTCGCGGCGATCGGCGCGGGAGCCTTCGGCAGGGTCGTCTGCGCACGTGCCGACAGCGCTTGCCACGGGGGAATCTCCGGCGGCGCCGGGATCTGACGCGCGTAGATCACGTAATTTCCCCATAGTTCCGAGGGGCGACGCACGGCCACGCGCCGCTTACGATGAGGCGTATGGGTGATGTGCTGGCCGGAATTCATGCCACCTGGGAGTTCGAGAGCGACGCCCTCGTCATCCGCTTCGAACGGGGGATCCGTACGCCGAGGCTGTTCCAGGCGCTGCGCGAGCGACGCGTGCCGTACGAGGCGCTGTCCGCGGCGACGCTCGCGCCGGGCAGGCGGGGCACCGTCGTGCTGCACGCCGTGCCGCGGCCGGGCGCCGATCCGCTGATGGAGGCGGCCGCGGGGCAGCTGAAGGAGACCTGCGACCCGTACCGCCTCGCGCTGCCCGCCGACCGCGAGGAGCTCGCCGCCCGGCTGCGGGACGAGCTGGCGGCGGTGATCCCCGGGGGGCGGCCGGACCCGCTGGATCCGGTGGACCGCTTCGACTCGGGCTTCCTGGTCGCGGCGCCGCAGGGGCCGATCGCGTTCAAGGCGTACGACGGGAAGGCGACGTTCGACGGCACGTCCGAGGTCTCCTTCCGCTGGTCGTCGACGATGGCCACCTCGGAGAAGTGGAAGACGGGGGACCAGGTCTTCCCGGTACGGGAGCTGAGCGGGGTCGAGTGGCGCACCCCGGACTCCCCCGGCGGGTTCCTGCGGCTGCTCCCCCGGGGCGGCGCGCCCCGGCCGGAGCGGCCGGACCACGATCCGGCGTCGGTGGTCTTCGGGCTCGGCTACGGCCCGGTGCACGACTCCCTGCCGTTCGCGGCGGCGGTCCTCGCGGCGATCCGCGCCAAGGACCGCGCTCCCGTCCCCGCGGGGGCGCGCAGCGCGGCGCACGGGGACCCCGGAGCCATTGCTGAAAGGATTCGCCACCTCGGCGAACTGCATCGGGCGGGCCTGGTGACGGACGAGGAATTCGCGGCGAAGAAGACGGAGCTGCTCGCCGAGCTGTAGGGCCGCCCCGAGGTGTCCGGGGACGGCTTGGGGCGTCCCCGGCCCTGCGAGGGGTGTCCGAGGCGTCCCCGGACACCCCCAGGCGGCCTCGGACACACCCCAGGCCGTCCCCGGACACCCCCAGGCGTCATACCAGGGTCTGATCCGGGATCGACCCCCCTGGTACGACGACGGGGCCGGACCGCGAACCTAGGCTGACCCGAATGAAAGCGTTCGAGAAGCGACCGGGCGCCGGCCGGCTCGCGGTGCGGCTCCAGACCTGGTCACGGCCGGCCCTCCAGGCCCTGGAGGCCACCTTCGCCACCCCCGCCGCCCCGGGCGCGTCGCCCTTCGGCGGCGCGTCGTCCCGGTGGGCGCGGCTGCTGCCGTACGCGTTCGGGGTCGCCCTCGTCGCCTCGCTGCTCCCGGTCACCGTCAACCTGCTCATCACCGACTACGGCGTGCCCGGCGCCCTCGCCGGGGCGCTCGCCACCGCGCAGACCGCGCCGCTGCTGCTCGCCACCACCCGGCCGCTCCAGGCCTGGTGGGTCGTCTTCCCCGCCGACATCGCCGGGGCGCTGCTCCTGACGGCCTTCGACGGGCCGCACGCCCAGGTGTGGCCGTGGACGCCGCCGGCGGTGGTGGGCTACTGCGCGCTGATGCTCGCGCTGGGGCTGCGCGAGCCGCGCCGCACCCTCGTCGGGGTATGGCTGGCGACCGGCGCGGCCGGCTACCTCCTGGAGCTCGTACGGCCGTACGGCCAGTCCGGCGTCACCACGCTGCTGTTCGTGCTGAGCGGCGTGCTGCTGCTCCTGGCCTCCTCGTTCCGGGACCGCGGCGAGGCCCGGCGCAGGCTCGCCGAGCAGGAGACCATCAGCGAGGCCGAGCGGGCCCGGCGCACGCTCCTGGAGGAGCGGGCCAGGATCGCCCGCGAGCTGCACGACGTCGTCGCGCACCACATGTCGGTGATCACCGTGCAGGCGGACTCCGCGCCGTACCGGATCCCGGAGCTCCCGGAGGCGGCCCGCGAGGAGTTCGCGGCGATCGCGGGCAGCGCGCGGGAGTCGCTGGCCGAGATGCGGCGGCTGCTCGCGGTGCTCCGCAGCGACGGGAGCGAGGGCGAGCGGGCCCCGCAGCCCGGGCTCGACCGGCTCCAGCAGCTGGTGGAGGCGACGGTACGGGCCGGGCTGCCGGCCGAGCTGTCGCTGGCGGCCGGGCTCGCGGACGGGCGGACCGAGGTGCCGCAGGCGGTGGGCCTCTCCGCGTACCGGATCGTGCAGGAGGCCCTCGCCAACGTGGTGCGGCACGCGCCGGGCGCGCCGACCCGGGTGTCGGTGCGGGAGGACGGCTCCGGCCTGCTGACGGTCCTGGTGGTCAACGGGCCCGCCACCGAGCCGGTCTCGCCCCTGGAGGGCGCGGGGACCGGACACGGCCTCGTCGGCATGCGGGAGCGCGTCCGGCTGACCGGCGGCACCCTCGACACCGGCCCCCTCCCGGACGGCGGCTTCCGCGTCGCGGCCCGCCTCCCCCTCGGACCGGCGGACGCGGACACGGACACGGATCCGGGGACGGATCCGGGAGCGGGTCCGGGGACGGATACGGGGACGGATCCGGGAGCGGGTCCGGGGACGGAGCCCGGTCCCGGCGCGGACGCGAACTAGAGTCGGCCGTGCAGGGGGACGTCTCACAAGCAAGGGTGTCGTGTGACCATTCGGGTGATCATCGTGGACGACCAGGCCATGGTGCGGGCGGGGTTCGCCGCGCTCCTCGCCGCCCAGGCCGACATCGACGTGGTCGGGGAGGCGCCGGACGGGCGGCAGGGCGTCGAGGTGGCGCGGGCCGTCCACCCCGACGTGGTGCTGATGGACGTACGGATGCCGGAGCTGGACGGGCTGGCCGCGGCCCGGGAGATCCTGCACCCGCCGGCCGGGGTGGTGCACCGGCCCAAGGTGCTGATGCTGACCACCTTCGACGTCGACGACTACGTGTACGAGGCGCTGCGCGCCGGGGCGTCCGGGTTCCTGCTCAAGGACGCGCCGCCCGCCGACCTCATCGCCGCCGTGCGGGTGGTCGCGGCGGGCGACGCGCTGCTCGCGCCGTCCGTGACCCGGCGGCTCATCGCCGACTTCGCCGCGACCCGCCCCGCCGCCCGCAAGGACGTGACGGCGCTGCGGCTCAACGGTCTGACACCACGTGAGACCGAGGTACTCGAACTGATCGCCCGGGGGCTCTCCAACCAGGAGATCGCGGAGCGGCTCGTGCTCGCCGAGCAGACCGTGAAGACCCACATCGGGCGGGTGCTCGCCAAGCTCGACCTGCGGGATCGCGCGCAAGCGGTGGTCTTCGCCTACGAGTCGGGCCTGGTGACCCCCGGGGGCTAGCCCCACCCCCCGCCGGGGGCGGTCTCCTCGTCCACCCCCTACCCCGGTATGGCACGGGAGTTGGCTCCCCGGTGTGACGTGCCGTCACCCACCGTCTTCCTACCTTCCTCTCGCCGACGACGAGAGAGGGAGGACGGGCATGGGCCGGATCACGAGGAGCCTGGTGACCGCCGTCATGGTGACGGCGGTCGTGGCGGGGACGGCGGGCTGGGCGTCCGGGACCGCGCAGGAGCCGGTCACCGGGCCGCCGCCGGGGACCGCCGAGTGGCGGGCGGCCGGGCTGCCGGACCCGGAGCGGACGGACCCGGCCGGGATCGCCCGCTTCTTCGCCGGCCTCGGCCCCGAGGAGCGGCAGCGGCTCGTCCGGACGCACCCGACGGTGGTCGGGAACCTGGACGGGGCGCCGCTGGAGCTGCGCTACGAGGCCAACTCCCGGGTCGTGCCCGGCCGCTACCCCGGGGCTCGGGTCCTGGCGCACGACTCCCGGGGCCGGGGGCAGACGGTCCTGGTCTACGGGGACCTGGCGACGGCCGAGCGGGTGGCGGTGCTGGTGCCGGGCTCGGACGTCGACGCCGGGCGGATGGACTCCCTCACCCGGAAGGCCACCGCCCTGCGCGGGGCCACCGGCGGGCGGACCGCCGTCGTCGCCTGGGCCGGCTACACCACCCCGCTCGGCGTCGGACTCGACGCCGCCGCCGGCGACCTGGCGGAGGCGGGCGCCGAGCGCCTCACCCGCTTCGCGGAGGGGCTGCGGGCCGCCGGGGTGCGCCCCGAGCCGTCCCTGTTCTGCCACAGCTACGGCTCCGTGGTCTGCGGGCTCGCCGCGCAGGGGCTGAAGGCCAAGGACCTGGTGGTGTTCGGCTCCCCCGGCATGCGGGCGGAGAACGCGGCGGCGCTGCGGACCACGGCCCGGGTGTGGGCGGCGAAGGACCCGACGGACTGGATCGACCGGGTGCCGTACGTGTCGGTGGGCGGGTACGGGCACGGCGCCGATCCCACGGCACCGGAGTTCGGCGCGCGGGCCGTGCCGGCGGGCGACGCGGACGGCCACGACGGCTACTTCGCGCCCGGGACCTCCTCGCTGCGCGCCTTCGCCGCGATCGCCGAGGGGGACGTCCGATGAAGACCCCCACGCGCGTGCAGGCACCCGCTCCCGTGCGGGCGAGCGCCCCCCTGAAGGCCCTCGCGCCCGTGCAGGCCCTCGTCCGGAAGATCGAGGCCGGCACCCCGGCCCACCGCGACCGGGCCGTGGACGGGCTGCGGGCGCTCGCGCTGCTCGCCGTGCCCACCGGGCACTGGCTGCTCGGCGGGTTCACGCTCTCCGCCGACGGCGCGATCCACAACGCCTCGCCGCTCGCGGCCTTCGGCGCGCTCGCCCCGGCGAGCTGGATCCTCCAGATGCTGGGGATCTTCTTCCTGGTCGGCGGCTACGCCTCCGCCCTCTCCTTCCGCCGCCGGACCGGCACCGTCCGCGCCTGGCTCGGCGGGCGGCTCGCCCGGCTCGGCCGGCCGGTGCTCGGGGTGACGGCGGTGTGGGCGGCGCTGCTGCCGCTGCTCCACCACGGGTTCGGGGTGCCGGTGGACACCCTGCGGACGGCGTCCACGCTGGTGATCCAGCCGCTGTGGTTCGTCGGGGTGTACACGGTGGTGACGGCGCTGACCCCGCTGTGCGTGCGGGCCGCGCGCCGGTTCGGGGTGTGGGCGGCGGCCCCGCTGCTCGGCTCGGTCGCCGTCGTGGACTTCCTGCGGTACGGCCCGTACGCCGACGCCGTGCCGTCCTGGCTGAGCCTGCTGAACATCCTGCCGGGGTGGCTCTTCGCGTACCAGCTCGGCACCGCCTGGGGCGAGGGGCGGGTGCGCCGCCGGCACGCCTGGGGGCTGCTGCTCGGCGGGGCGGCGCTCTTCGCCGCGCTGCTGCTCGTCTTCGGCTACCCGGCGTCGATGGTCGGCGTGCCCGGCGAGGCCCGCACCAACTCGCACCCGCCGTCGCTGCTCGTCCTGGCGCTCGCCGCGCTCCAGAGCGGCGCCGCGATCCTGCTGCGGGACCGGCTCGGCCGGTGGCTGCGGCGGCCCGCGCTGTGGGCACCGGTGGTCGTGATCAACCTGTCGGCGATGACGATCCTGTGCTGGCACCAGACCGCGATGCTCGCGGCGGCGGTCCCCGCCTCGTACCTGGGCGAGGTGCCCGGTCTCGTCGGGGCGCCGGACTCGGCCGGCTGGATCCTGGCCCGGCTGGCCTGGATGCCGGTCTTCGCCGGACTCCTCGTGCTGATCGGCCGGTACGCGCGCGGCTTCGAGTCGCCGTGGGCGCGCACCGGCCCGGCCCGCCGCACCCTCGCGGGCGTGCTCGCGGCGGGGTTCGCGGTCTTCGCCCTGGGCCTGGCGTGAGGCCCGGGGACCGGGTGTCAGAGCTCGCGGGCGACGGAGGTGAAGCTCATGTCCGGGTAGCGGTCGCCGGCGACCAGGCCCGCGAGGGGTTCCAGGGCGGCGAGTTCGGCGGTGGTGAGGGTGATGCGGGTGGCGGCGGCGTTCTCCTCCAGGCGGGACCGCTTGCGGGTGCCGGGGATGGGGACGACCGTCAGGCCGTGGACGGCGGCGCGCTGCTGGACCCAGGCGAGGGCGATCTGCGCGGGGGTCGCCCCGTGGGCGGCGGCGATCTTCCGGACCGGGTCCAGGAGGGCCGCGTTCCGCTCGGCGTTCTCGCCGGTGAAGCGGGGCTGGTGGCGGCGGAAGTCGCTGTCCGAGAGGTCCTTGCCGGCGTCCGCGAAGGCGCCGGTGAGGAAGCCCCGGCCGAGCGGCGAGTACGGGACGAAGGTGACGCCCAGGTCGGCGGCGGCGGCCACGGCGGAGCGCTCGACGTCCCGGGAGAAGAGCGACCACTCCGACTGGAGGGCGGTGATCGGGTGGACCGCGAAGGCCTCCCGCAGCTCGGGCCCGGTGACCTCGCTCAGGCCGAGGTGGCGGACCTTGCCCTCGGCGACCAGTTCGGCCATCGCGCCGACGGACTCGGCGAGCGGCACGGCCGGGTCGCGGCGGTGCATGTAGTAGAGGTCGATGGTGTCGGTGCCGAGGCGGCGCAGACTGCCCTCGACGGCCTGCCGGATGTAGGCGCGGTCGTTGCGGACGCCCCGGTGGGCGGGCCGCTCCGGGTCGCGCTCGATGGCGAACTTGGTGGCGAGGACGATCTCGTCGCGGTGCGCGGCGACGAAGGGGGCGAGGAACTCCTCGTTGGCCCCGCTGCCGTAGATGTCGGCGGTGTCGATCAGGGTGACGCCGGCCTCCAGGGCCGCGTCGAGGGTGTCGCGGGCGGCGGCCTCGTCGGTGGCGCCGTAGAACTCGCTGATGCCCATGGCGCCGAAGCCCTGGACGCCGGTCTCCGGCCCGTCCTGGCCGGGCCCGAGCCGTACGGTGTCGATCTTCCCGGTCCCGCGGGTCCCGCCGGTCCTGTCGGTCGTCTCGGTCATGAGGGAGTACCTCCGCAGATGGTTCCGTAGTGGTCGATCTTGAGGTCGAGCACGGCGAGCGTCGACCGGAGCTCCTCGATCCGGGTCAGCACGTCCCGGCGGGTGGCCTCCAGGAGGGCCCGGCGCTCCCCGTGGGTGTGCTCGCCCTCCCGGACCAGTTCGGCGTAGCGGACCATGTCCGCGACCGGCATCCCGGTCAGCCGGAGCTTGCCGACGAAGTCCAGCCAGGAGAGGTCCCGCTCGGTGAAGCGGCGCTGCCCGGTGTGCGACCGGTCGACGTGCGGCATGAGGCCGATCCGCTCGTACCAGCGCAGGGTGTGCGCGGTGAGTCCGGTCAGGGCGGCGACCTCGCTGATCGTGTAGCGGTCCTTGCGGGTGGCCGGCGGCCGGGGGGTGCTCTCGATCGCGCTCATGCCCCCACGCTAAAAGGTTGGAGCGCACTCCAAGCAAGTAGGCTCGGCCCCATGGAGAGCAGCAGCGTGCCCAGCCTGGCGGCGACAGAGAACTGGCCCGTCCCCACCGCGGCGACGGCCGTGGTCCGCGCGGACGGCACGGTGGCCGGGAGCCACGGCCCGACCGGGCAGCGCTTCCCGCTCGCCTCGGTGACCAAGCCGCTGGCGGCGTACGCGGTCCTCGTCGCGTACGAGGAGGGGGCGATCGACCTCGACGAGCCGGCCGGGCCCGAGGGCGCGACCGTGCGGCACCTGCTCGCCCACACCTCCGGGCTCGCCTTCGACGAGAACCGGGTCCAGGCCGCGCCGGGCACCCGCCGGATCTACTCCAACACCGGCTTCGAGGTCCTGGGCGATCTGGTCGCCAAGGCCACCGACATCCCCTTCGCCGACTACCTGCACCAGGCGGTCCTGGCGCCGCTGGGCATGACCGCCACCACCCTGGAGGGCTCCCCCGCCAAGGACGCGGTGTCGACCGTGGACGACCTGGTGCGGTTCGCGGCCGAGGTGCAGGCCCCCCGGCTGCTCGACGCCCGCACGGTTCTGGACGCGATGACCGTCACGTACCCCGGGCTCACCGGCATCCTGCCCGGCTACGGGCACCAGCGGCCCAACGACTGGGGGCTCGGCTTCGAGATCCGGGGCGCCAAGTCGCCGCACTGGACCGGCACCACCTCCTCGCCGCGCACCTTCGGCCACTTCGGCCAGTCCGGCACGTTCCTGTGGATCGACCCGGACGTCCGCGCCGCCTGTGTGGCGCTCACCGACCGGGCCTTCGGGCCGTGGGCGATCGAGGCGTGGACGCCGTTCACGGACGCGGTCCTCGCCGACCTGCGGCGCTGACCCACGACACCTACCGCCGCCTCAGCCGGCCGCGGCCTCACAGGTGGTGGCCGGGAGGGCGCCGTCCGGGCCCTGGACGGTCACCGGGAGCGTGCCGGCGCGGTCCACGGCGTGGGCGGCCGTGCACACCAGCTGGACGACCGCGCCCCGCGACAGCTCCCGCGCCGGGAAGGGGGTGCGCAGCCGGATCCCGCCCGCGAGCTCGGACTCGACGCGGATCAGCTCGTCGCTCTGGGGCAGCTCGGTGGTGATGCCCGCCTGGAACTCGGCGCCGCCGGGCCCCGCGAGCAGGGCGGAGAGCACCTTCATGGTGGCCGGGGCGGAGCCGTACGGGGGGTCGTCGTCGGAGGACTCGAAGCTGCGGCCGGTCCCCTCCGTGGACGCGTCGTCCGCGCCGGAGCCGCCCTCCGGCCGGGTCTTCTCGGGGAGGGGCACGAAGGTCAGGCCGGTGTCCCGGGAGACCGGCATCGGCTCCCCGTGGGGGCCGAGGAAGTAGAGCAGCATCCGGCTCTCGGGGATCGGCTGGACGACGACGGTCGGGGCGCCGCCCGCCTCCACGACGTCGCTGCCCTGGATGCCGCAGCCGGCGGCCAGCGGCAGGGCGGCGAGGAGCGCGCCCAGCGTCGTGCGGCGCCTCACAGCGGGATCCTGACCGTGAACACCGCGCCGCCCGCCGGGTGGTTGGCGGCCCCGACGGTGCCGCCGTGCAGCCGGACGTTCTCCTGGGTGATCGCCAGGCCGAGGCCGCTGCCGGCCGAGCGGGCGCGGGCCGGGTCGGCCTTGTAGAAGCGCTCGAAGACGTGCGGCAGGACGTCCGGGTGGATGCCGGGGCCCCGGTCGGAGACCTGGACGACGAGCGTGGAGCCGCAGTCGACGTACACCCGGACGGTGACGAGCGCGCGGCCGTGCCGCAGCGCGTTCCCGACCAGGTTGGCGACGACGACGTCGAAGCGGCGGGGGTCGAGCCGGGCCCTGATGCCCTCCCCGAGGACCGCGTGGACCTGCTCGGGGTCCGTCCAGTGCCGGCTGCTCAGGGTCTTGCGGACGCAGTCGGCGACGTCGACCTCGTCGGTGTGGAGCTCGGCGGCGCGGGCGTCGAAGCGGGAGATCTCCATCAGGTCCTCGACGAGCACGGCGAGCTTGACGGTCTCGGCGCTGATCAGCCGGACGGCGCGGGCCGTGTCGCTGTCGAGGGCGCCGGCGTCCTCGTCGAGGACCTCGGTGACGGCGAGCATCCCGGCGAGCGGGGTGCGCAGTTCGTGCGAGACGTCGGAGGCGAAGCGGCGGGCGCGGGCCTCGGCGCGGCGCAGTTCGGTGACGGAGCGCTCCAGTTCGGCGGCGGACTCGTTGAAGGTGCGTGCCAGGTCGGCGAGTTCGTCGCTGCCCTTGGCGTGGATGCGGGTGTCGAGCCGGCCCCGGCCCATGCTGGCGGCGGCGTGGCGGAGTTCGCGGACCGGGCGCAGGACGCCGCGGGCGGCGATCAGGGCCGGGATCAGGGCGATGGCGAGGGCGGGCAGGGCGCCGTCGCGGGCGGCGGTGACGAGGGCCTCGATGTTGGCCTCGTCCTCGCGCAGTTCCATCACGGCGTACAGGACGAGGCCGGTGGGCTGCGGCTCGCCGCCGGCCTGGGTGAGGAAGACGGCGGGGACGGCGATCGTCAGATAGGGGGTGCCGTTCGTGACCACGCGCTGGAAGCCGGTGTGCGGGGTCGCCTCGCGCGCGTGGGCGCGGGCCCGCAGCTCCGGGGTGAGGACGGAGGAGGTGGGGCGGTCGGTGGAGGAGACGCGGAGGGTGCCGTACTCGGCGTAGACCCGCCAGGGGCGCGGCTTGCCCTGCCGGGCGATGTGGAGGAGCCGGTCGCGGAGCGAGCCCTCGTCGAGGGGCAGGCTGATGTTGAGGTCCTCGACCTGCTGGCGGAAGGCGGAGACGGCGGTGTTCTGCGTCTGCTCCAGGATGGCGCTGCGGGCGGCCCGGTAGGTGAGCGCGGCGGTGGTGCCGCAGCCGACGGCCGCGACGAGCAGGAACGCGAAGACCAGCCGCGTCCGCAGCCCGAACGGCCGGGGCCTGCGCCCCCGCGTCCGGACCCGGCGGCGGCCGCGCGGCCGGCCGGCTCCGTCACCGGTCTCCTCGGGCCGGGCCTCGGGCTCCCGGACGGCGGTCTCCCGGGCGGTGCCGTACGCGGGCCCGGCGGCGGGTTCGTACGCCGTCGTCCCGGGGTCGTACGCAGTCGTCCCCAGTGCGTGTCCCGTGCCCGGTGCGTGTCCCGTGCCCGGCTCCTCGCCGGGGACGCAGGCCTTCACAGGGGTCCGAAGCGGTAGCCGAAGCCGCGCAGGGTCTGGATGTAGCGGGGGTCCCCGGGGGTGTCCTCGATCTTGGCGCGGAGGCGGCGCACGCAGGCGTCCACCAGGCGGGCGTCGCCGTGGTAGTTGTGCTCCCAGACGTGCTCCAGGAGCTGCTGGCGGCTGAAGACCTGCTCGGGGGCGGCGGTGAGGTGGAGCAGCAGCTTCAGCTCGGAGGGGGCGAGGGCGAGGCGCTCGCCGTTCTTGGCGACGGTGAGACCGGCCCGGTCGACGGCGAGGGCGCCGTGGTGCTCGACGGCGGGACGGCCGCCGCCGGGCTCCTCGATGCGGCGCAGCACGGCCCGGATGCGGGCCTCGATGACCTCGGTGCGGGCGGGTTTGACGATGTAGTCGTCGGCGCCCGCCTCCAGGCCGATGACGACGTCGAAGTCGTCGCCCCGGGCGGTCAGCATGATGATCGGGAGCTGGCTGTCCTCGCGGACCCGGCGGCAGACCTGGACGCCGTTCATGCCGGGCAGCATCAGGTCGAGCAGCAGCAGGTCGGGGCGGAACTCGCCGAGGGCGGCGAGCCCGGCCTCCCCGGTGGCGGCGGTGCGCACCTCGTGCCCGCGGCGCCGGAGCCCGAGCTCGACGCCTTCGCGGACCGAGGGGTCGTCTTCGATGAGGAGCACGCGAGGCATTCGTGGAGTATCCCAAGGTCGGTGGAGGCCCCCGCGGGAGGGGAGCCCCTGGGGTCAGGACCGGCGGGTGAGCCGGCCGGTGGCGGTCTTGAGCAGGGCGGAGACCTCGGTGAGGCGCAGCGGCCCGGCGAGCAGGACGAAGGAGCCGAGGACGGCGGCGGCGCCCGCGAGACCGGAGACGACGGCTCCGGCGGAGGCGGTTTCGTCGGCGGCGAAGAGGCCGTAGCCGGCGGCGGGGACGGCGGCGAGCAGCAGCCTGCCGAGGCCGGTGCCGGTGCCGTCGTCTCCGGCCGCGGGCAGGCGGCGGCGCAGGACGTACGCGGTGAGCGCCCAGCCCGCCCAGAGGGCGAGCGAGTAGCCGGCGGCCATGCCGGTGACGATCCAGTAGGTGGGCAGCCAGTGGTACGCGGCGAGGGAGAGCGCCGCGTTGAGCCCGGCGATCACCAGGTTGAGCAGGAAGGGGGTGCGGGTGTCGCGGAGCGCGTAGAAGGCGCGGGTGCAGACGTACTGCCCGGAGAGGGCGACCAGGCCGGGGGCGAGGGCGGTCAGCGTCCAGGCCATGGCGCGGACGTCGGCGGCGTCGGTCGCCCCGTACCCGAAGACGACCGACATCAGCGGTGCGGCGAGGGCGAAGAGGGCGCAGGCGGCGGGGACGACGGCGGCGGCCGTGGTGCGCTGGGCGTAGCCGACGTCGCGGCGGACGGCGGCGAGGTCGCCGTCGGCGGCGGCGCCGCTCATCCGGGGCATGAGGGCGGTGACCAGGGAGACGGTGACGATGCCGTGCGGGACGGCCCACAGCAGATAGGCGTTGTTGTACGCGGCGAGGCCCGAGCCTCCGGCCGTGTCCTCGCCGGCGGAGGTGGCGACCCAGGTGGTGACCCAGTAGGCGGCCTGGTTGGTCAGGACGAGGAGGACGAGCCAGCCGGCGGCGCGCAGCGGGGCGGTGAGGCCGCTGCCGCGCCAGTCGAAGCGGGGCCGGAAGCGGAAGCGGGCGGCGCGCAGCGAGGGCAGCAGGGCGAGGGCCTGGACGGCGATGCCGGCGGTGGTGCCCCAGCCGAGGAGCGCGGTCTCGCCGGGGGTGAGTCCGCCGCCGTCGCTCACCGCCAGGAAGAGGCCGAAGACGGCGACGACCACGACGTTGTTGAGGACCGGGGTCCACATCATGGCGCCGAAGCGGCCGCGGGCGTTGAGGACCTGCCCGAGGAGGGTGAAGAGGCCGAGGAAGAGGATCTGCGGGAGGCACGCGCGCGTGAAGGCGATCGTCAGGTCCCGCTGGGAGCCCGTGTAGTCGGTGTAGCCGTCGACGAGCGCGGGCGCGGCGAGGACGGCGCCGGCGGTGAGGACGGCGAGGGCGAGGCCGCAGAGGGTGAGGAGGCGGTCGGTGTAGGCGGCGCCGCCGTCCTCGTGCTCCTTGGCGGCCTTGACCAGCTCGGGCACGAAGACGGCGTTGAGGGCGCCGCCGAGGAGCAGCATGTAGACGATGGTGGGGACGGAGTTGCCCACCGCGTAGCCGTCGGCGACCAGGCCCGCGCCGAGCGCGGCGGCGACGACGGCGGCGCGGACGAAGCCGGTGGCGCGGGAGACGAGCGAGCCGGCCGCCATGAGGGCTCCGCTGCGCAGCGCGGACGCGGGCTTGCGCCGGGACGGCGCGGGCGGGGCGAGGGTCGTGCCGGCGCTCATCGGCGGTTCAGGTAGGCCTGGAAGGCGCGGTACAGCGCCTGGTTGGTCGTGCCGTGCATCGGTGTCTCCCACTCCCCCAGCGTCTCGACGACCTGTCCGCCCGTGCCGAGCTTCCAGCGCAGCAGCCCGTGGGCGCGGTCGTCCGGATCGAGGGTGGAGGGTACCCCGCGGAGGTCGTAGACGTCGGCCCCGAGGGCGTGGGCGTCGAGCAGCATCCGCCACTGGAGGGCGTTGGAGGGGCGGACCTCGCGGCGGTGGTCGGCGGAGGCGCCGGTCTGGTACCAGACCCGCCGGCCGACGGTGATCATGGTGTGGGCGGCCAGGATCTCGCCCTCGTGGCGGGCGAGGTAGAGCTTCATCCGGCCCGCGTGCTCGGCGTTGAGGACGGCGTACTGGCGCTCGTAGTAGGCGAGGGAGCGGCCGAGGCGGAAGCCGTCGCGCTCCTCGGTGATCTTCAGCAGGCGGTGGAACTCCGGCAGGTCGGCGGCGGAGCCGACGGTGATCTCGACGCCGGACTTGCGGGCCTTGCGGACGTTGCGCCGCCACTCCTGGTTGAGGCCGGACCACAGGTCGTCGGGGGTGCGGCCGGTGAGCGGGACCTGGAAGACGTGGCGGGGCTGGGCGTCGGCGCCGTCCTCGGAGTCGCCGCCGCAGCGCTTCCAGCCGCGGGCGCGGAGCCGTTCGGCGACGGCGGTGCCGAGCGGGTCGACCTCGTCGGCGAGGACGTCGCCGAGCCGGCGGCCGGGCCCGGTGGCGGCCTTGACGGTGGCGGCGGTCCAGCGGCGGTGGGCGGGCCCGGGCCCGATGCGTACGGCGAAGACGCCGGAGGCCTTCAGATGGGCGAGGAGCGGGTCGAGCCAGCGGTCGAGGTCCGGGTCGGCCCAGTCGGCGACCGGCCCCTCGGGGAGGTAGGCGAAGTGCTTGCGGGTGCCGGGGAAGGTCCGGAGCAGGACGAGGGCGACGCCGGTGAGCTCGCCCGACTCCGTCCCCCAGCCTATGAGTTGATGGCTCCACCCCTCCTTCACCTCGGCCCAGGCGGGGAGTTGGAGGAAGCTGGGGCCGTCCGCGCCGTCGGCACGGGCCGCGAGGAAGGCGCGGTACGCCTCCGGGGAGACGGGGCCGAGCCGGAGCGGTCCGGCGGGCGACGGCGCGGCGGCGGGGCGGCGCTTCACGGGTGCGGGCGTCACGAGCAGCGCTGACACAACGGGAGCCTCCTTGGTTCGGCCGCCCCTCGGTGGCGCGGCGCACAGCAGGCTCACAGCCGGATGAGACGGGTCCGCGCGGCGTGTGTGACGGGACGATGACCGTTTTCCATCAGCGCCCGTCACATGGGCCTCCGGCGGGGCGGAGGGGCTCCCGGGCGGCCTAGAGTCCGGGCATCCCACCCTTTTCTCTCCTCTTCCGGAGGTGCTCCGTGCCGCCGATACGCACGTCCCGGCCCGCCCTTGCCGCCGTCGCCCTCGCCGTCTCCCTCACCGCCTGCACGGCCCAGGCGGCGAGCGGCCCGGGCTCCTCGGCCGCCCCGTCGGGCGGAGCCGCGAAGGACGGGGCGCCCGCGCGGGTGACCGTGGCGAAGCCCGAGGCCGGGAAGCAGGTGACCGTGACGGCGGACGGCGGGACGATCGCGTCGGTGACGGTCACGGACGCGGACGGCGGGCGGCTCGCCGGGAAGTCCGCGGCGGGCGGGGCCCGCTGGACCTCGGACCGCAAGGCGGCGCCGGGCGCCTCGTACACCGTCGAGGTCGTCTCGCGGGGCGCCGGCGGGAAGGAGACGACGACGAGGTCCGCCTTCACCACGGAGAAGGCGGACCGGGTCAACAAGCTGACGCTGGCGCCCGGGAAGAACACGACCGTCGGCATCGGGCAGCCGCTGTCGATCGTCTTCGACCGGCCGGTGACGCGGAAGGCGGACGTGGAACGGCAGTTGAAGGTGAAGACGTCCAACGGCACCGAGGGCTCGTGGGGCTGGGTCACCGACTACTCCGGGCGCGACCGCGTCGACTGGCGGCCCCGGGAGTACTGGAAGCCCGGCACGAAGGTCACGCTGGAGGCGGACCTCAACGGCACGGACTCCGGCGACGGCTGGTTCGTCCGCGACTACCGGACCGGGTTCACCGTCGGCGCGGCGCAGGTCGTGAAGGTGGACCTGGACACCAAGCGGCTGTCCCTGGTCGAGGACGGGCGGACGGTGCGGACCATTCCCGTCTCGGGCGGGACGCCGGGCGGCGACAAGCGGTCGTGGCGGGGGACGGCCGTGCTCATGGCCAAGGAGGGGACGATCCGGATGAACTCCGAGACGGTCGGCCTCGGCGACGCGTACGACAAGATGGTCGACTACTCGATGCGGCTGACGTGGTCGGGGATGTACGCGCACGCGGCGCCGTGGAACGCGGGGAACTTCGGGGTCGCGAACAAGAGCTCCGGCTGCATCGGGATGAGCACCGCCGACGCGAAGTCCTTCTACGCGAGCGTGAACGTCGGGGACCCGTTCGAGATCCGCGGCGGCGACACGAAGGGGGTCGTCGCGGAGGGCAACGGGTACGGGGCGTGGAACCTGTCCTGGGCCGACTGGAAGGCGAAGAGCGCGGTCCGTTGAAGGGCCTCAGACCTCCGACGCCCAGACCAGTGCCTCCGCGTCGGAGGCCGCCCGGAGCGTCTGCCCCGCCGCGTCCGTGACGCGTGCCGCGTCCCCGCGCGCCAGCTCCTCGCCCGCCAGGGCGACCGTGCCCCGGACCACGTGGAGGTAGAGGGTCCCGGCCGCCGGGAGGCCGGCCTCCTCCCCCGCCGCCAGCCGGTGGACGTGGAGCGTGGCCCCCGCCGCCGGGACGGGGTACGGGCCGTCCAGGCCGCGGACCAGCTCGTACGAGGGTGAGCCGCCCGGCTCCAGGGGCGCCAGCCACATCTGGACGAAGGTCAGCGGGGCCTCGCCCGCGTTGCGCTCCACGTGGCGGACGCCGGCCGCCGAGGAGAGGTGCTGGAGGTCGCCGGGGCGGACCAGCGTCTCGTGGCCGGTGGTGTCCCGGTGGGTGAGCTCGCCCTCGACCACCCAGGTCACGATCTCCGTGTGCGCGTGGGCGTGCTCGTCGAAGCCCGCGCCGGGGGCGAGGCGCTCCTCGTTGACGGCGAGGAGGGGCCCGAAGCGGAGGTTGTCGGGGTCGTAGTGCGCCCCGAAGGAGAAGGCGTGCCGGGTCTCGACGCCGGCCGCGGGGTCGCCGCCCGGATAGCGGTCGGACGCGCGCTGGATGCGGATCATCCCCCGTACGGTAGCGGGGCCCGTCGTGGCGAAACCGCCCCGACCCCGCACGTCCGCGCCCGGATGAGGCAGTCTTGTCCCGTGTCTGAACCCACGAACGCCGCTCATCCGCACCCCGCGACCCTGAAGCGCCTCGAACAGTCCTCCGGGCGGCTGGCCGCGAACGCCATCGCCCGCATGGACGAGACGCTGCCGTGGTACCGGGCGATGCCGCCAGAGAACCGCTCGTGGATCGGACTGGTCGCGCAGGCCGGTATCGCCGCGTTCACCGAGTGGTTCCGCCACCCGGAGACCCCGCAGGCGATCTCCACCGACGTCTTCGGGACGGCGCCGCGCGAGCTGACCAGGGCGATCACCCTGCGGCAGACCGTGGAGATGGTCCGGACGACCATCGAGGTCATGGAGGTGGCGATCGAGGACGTCGCCGCGCCCGGCGACGAGTCGGTGCTGCGCGAGGCGCTGCTCGTGTACGCGCGGGAGATCGCCTTCGCGACCGCGCAGGTGTACGCGCAGGCGGCGGAGGCGCGGGGCGCCTGGGACGCGCGCCTGGAGTCGCTGGTGGTGAACGCGGTGCTGTCGGGCGAGGCCGACGAGGGCGCCGTGTCCCGGGCCGCCGCGCTCGGCTGGAACTCGCCGGACCACGTGTGCGTGGTGCTCGGCACCGCCCCGGACGGCGACAGCGAGCTGACCGTGGAGGCGATCCGGCGGGCCGCCCGGCACGCCAAGCTCCAGGTCCTCACGGGGGTGCTCGGCAACCGGCTCGTGGTGATCGCGGGCGGCTCCGACAATCCGCTCGGCGTGGCGAAGGCGCTGCTCGGGCCGTACGCGGCGGGGCCGGTGGTGGCCGGTCCCGTGGTGCCCGACCTGCTGGCGGCGACCCGTTCCGCGCAGGCCGCGGCGGCGGGGCTCAAGGCGTGCACGGCGTGGCAGGACGCGCCCCGGCCGGTGCTCGCGGACGATCTCCTGCCGGAACGCGCGATCGCCTCCGACCCTTCGGCGCGTGAACAGCTGGTGGAGGAGATCTACAGACCGCTGGAGGAAGCGGGCTCGGCCCTTCTGGAAACTCTGAGTGTCTACCTGGAGCAGGCCAGTAGCCTCGAAGGCGCGGCGAGGATGCTGTTCGTCCACCCGAACACCGTGCGCTACCGGCTTCGACGTGTGACCGACGTCACCGGTTGGTCACCCTCCGACGTCCGTTCCGCCTTCACCCTGCGGATCGCGCTGATCCTCGGACGCTTGGCCGAGGCGGAGGGCCAGTCCTAGACTTTTGTCGAACACCGACAATTACCCCGACGGTTCTTCGTCCTAGTCCCCACGGGCGCCGGACACCGTCCGCAAGAGAGAGTGTGAGGGTGCTCGTACTCGTCGCTCCCGGCCAAGGCGCTCAGACGCCCGGCTTCCTGACTCCCTGGCTCGAACTCCCCGGTGCCGCCGACCGCCTCGCGGCATGGTCGGACGCCATCGGGCTCGACCTCGTCCACTACGGCACGAAGGCGGACGCGGACGAGATCCGCGACACCGCCGTGGCCCAGCCGCTGCTCGTCGCGGCCGGCCTGCTCTCCGCCGCCGCCCTCGGCGACGACCTCCGCCCCGGCGTGGTCGCCGGCCACAGCGTCGGCGAGTTCACCGCCGCCGCCTTCGCGGGCGTCCTCGACGACACCGCCGCGCTCCGTCTCGTACGGACCCGTGGTCTGGCGATGGCCGACGCGGCCGCGATCGCCCCGACCGGCATGTCGGCGCTGCTCGGCGGCGACCCCGAGGTGACCGTCCCGCACCTGGAGAAGCTGGGCCTGACCCCGGCCAACGTGAACGGCGCGGGCCAGATCGTGGCCGCCGGCACGCTGGAGCAGCTGGCCGCCCTGGCCGAGGACAAGCCCGAGGGCGTCCGCCGGGTCGTCCCGCTCAAGGTCGCCGGCGCCTTCCACACGCACCACATGGCCCCCGCGGTCGCCACCCTGGAGCAGGCCGCGAAGGAGCTGACCCCGGCCGATCCGAAGGTGACGTACGTCTCCAACAAGGACGGACAGGCCGTCGCCACCGGCACCGAGGTCCTCGCCCGGCTGGTCGGCCAGGTCGCCAACCCGGTCCGCTGGGACCTGTGCATGGAGACCTTCCAGGCGCTGGGCGCCACCGCGCTGATCGAGGCCTGCCCGGGCGGCACGCTCACCGGCATCGCCAAGCGCGCGCTGCCGGGGGTCGCCACCGTGGCCCTCAAGACGCCCGACGACCTGGATGCGGCCCGTACGCTCGTCGCCGAGCACACGGCCGTCTGACGAGGAGTGTCGAGAAGCATGTCGAAGATCAAGCCCAGCAAGGGCGCCCCGTACGCGCGGATCATGGGCGTCGGCGGTTTCCGCCCGGCCCGGGTCGTGCCCAACGAGGTGATCCTCGAGAAGATCGACTCGTCCGACGAGTGGATCCGCTCGCGCTCGGGCATCGCCACCCGCCACTGGGCCTCGCCCGAGGAGACCGTCACCGCGATGTCCGTGGAGGCGTCCGGCAAGGCGATCGCCGCGGCCGGGATCGCTCCCGAGCAGATCGGTGCCGTCGTCGTCTCGACGGTCTCGCACTTCAAGCAGACCCCGGCCGTCGCCACCGAGATCGCCGACAAGATCGGGGCCGGGAAGCCGGCCGCGTTCGACATCTCCGCGGGCTGCGCGGGCTTCGGCTACGGCCTGACGCTCGCCAAGGGCATGATCGTCGAGGGCTCGGCCGAGTACGTCCTGGTGATCGGCGTGGAGCGGCTGAGCGACCTGACGGACCTGGAGGACCGCGCGACGGCCTTCCTGTTCGGCGACGGCGCCGGCGCGGTCGTGGTCGGCCCCTCCGACGTGCCGCACATCGGCCCCACCGTCTGGGGTTCCGAGGGCGACAAGTCGGAGACCATCAAGCAGACCGTGCCGTGGAACGAGTTCCACATCGGCGACGTCACGAAGCTTCCCCTCAACGAGGCCGGCGAGATCAAGTTCCCCGCCATCACGCAGGAGGGCCAGGCGGTCTTCCGCTGGGCCGTCTTCGAGATGGCGAAGGTCGCCCAGCAGGCCCTGGACGCGGCCGGGATCACCGCGGACGACCTGGACGTCTTCATCCCGCACCAGGCCAACATGCGGATCATCGACTCGATGGTGAAGACCCTCAAGCTGCCGGAGCACGTCACGGTCGCCCGTGACGTCGAGACCACCGGCAACACCTCCGCCGCCTCGATCCCGCTCGCGATGGAGCGGCTCCTGGCGACCGGACAGGCCAAGAGCGGCGACACGGCGCTCATCATCGGCTTCGGGGCGGGTCTCGTCTTCGCCGCGACGGTCGTTACTCTCCCCTAGGCGACCGGGACCCCTCCCGGAAGTCTCCCTTTACCGAAGTAATCGCAAGAAGGAGCGCCACTATGGCTCACACCCAGGAAGACATCGTCAAGGGTCTCGCCGAGATCGTGAACGAGATCGCCGGCATCCCGGTCGAGGACGTCGAGATGGACAAGTCCTTCACCGACGACCTGGACGTCGACTCCCTGTCCATGGTCGAGGTCGTCGTCGCCGCCGAGGAGCGCTTCGACGTCAAGATCCCCGACGGTGACGTCAAGGACCTCAAGACCGTCGGCGACGCCGTCTCCTACATCCTCAAGCACCAGGCCTGATTCGGCCTTGGTGGACCAGGCCCCACCGGGCCCGGTCCCCGCTGACTCGGTCCGCCACCCGGCGGTGGCGCCGTCTTTCGACCATCACACACATGGAGAACGAATTCCTGTGAGCTCGACCAATCACACCGTGGTCGTCACCGGTATCGGCGCAACCACACCGCTGGGTGGCGACTCCGCGACGACCTGGGAAGGTCTCCTGGCGGGACGCTCCGGCGTCAGGCCGCTGGAGGGCGAGCGCTTCGCCGAACTTCCCGTCCAGATCGCCGCGTTCGCCGCGGTCGACCCGGGTGAGGTACTGCCCCGCCCGCTCGCCCGCAAGCTGGACCGCTCGGCGCAGTTCGCGCTGATCGCGGCGCGTGAGGCGTGGGCCGACGCGGGCTTCACCGCCCCCGCCGGCGAGGACGCCGCCATCGCCCCCGAGCGGCTCGGTTCCGTGATCGCCTCCGGCATCGGTGGTGTCACGACCCTGCTCGACCAGTACGACGTGCTCAAGGAGAAGGGCGTCCGCCGCGTCTCCCCGCACACCGTGCCCATGCTGATGCCGAACGGCCCCTCCGCGAACGTGGGCCTGGAGGTGAACGCCCGCGCCGGCGTCCACACCCCCGTCTCCGCCTGCGCGTCGGGCGCCGAGGCGATCGGCTACGCCATCGAGATGATCCGCAGCGGCCGTGCCGACGTGGTCGTCGCCGGTGGCACCGAGGCCGCGATCCACCCGCTGCCCATCGCCGCCTTCGCCAACATGATGGCGATGTCGAAGAACAACGACGAGCCGACGAAGGCCTCGCGCCCCTACGACACCGGCCGCGACGGCTTCGTGCTCGGCGAGGGCGCCGGCGTCGTGATCCTGGAGTCCGAGGCGCACGCCAAGGCCCGCGGCGCGAAGATCTACTGCGAGGCGATCGGCCAGGGCCTGTCGGCCGACAGCCACCACATCGCGCAGCCCGAGCCGACCGGCCGGGGCATCGCCTCCGCGCTCCAGCACCTGCTCGACACCACGGACCTGAAGCCGTCCGAGGTCGTGCACCTCAACGCGCACGCCACGTCGACGCCGCAGGGCGACGTCGCCGAGATCAAGGCGCTGCGGAAGGTCCTCGGCGACGACCTCGACCACGTGGCGGTCTCCGCCACCAAGTCGATGACCGGCCACCTCCTCGGCGGCGCCGGCGGCATCGAGACCGTCGCGACGGTCCTGGCGCTCCATCACCGCCTGGCCCCGCCGACCATCAACGTCGACGAGCTGGACCCGGAGGTCGACGCCGACATCGTCCGCGACGAGCCCCGCGCCCTCCCCGAGGGCTCGATCGCCGCGGTCAACAACTCCTTCGGCTTCGGCGGCCACAACGTGGTCCTGGCCTTCCGCACGGTCTGACCCGCACGACACGCGAGGCCCGCTTCCCGACTCGGGGGGCGGGCCTTCGCCGCGTCCGCCGGACGGAGTCCGGCACAGCGTCCCGAAGCCCGCGAAGCGGTGCGAGGGGCGCACGGGGAAGGGGCCAGCTCCTTCGGCTTCGGCGGCCACAACGTGGTCCTGGCCTTCCGCACGGTCTGACCCGCACGACACGCGAGGCCCGCTCCCCACTCGGGGGGCGGGCCTTCGGTGTGTCCGGTTCTCGTGTCAGCGGGGTTCGGTGAGCGGGGGTGCCACCGCTGTGGTCTCGGGGCGCAGGGCTTCGTAGCCGGCGATGCCCAGGGGGCCTCCGACGACGAGGCCGAAGAGCACGAAGCAGAAGGTCAGCGCGTCGAACCAGCCCTCGGAGGGGGCCGTCGGCTCGTCCGGCAGCATCGCGCCGAAGAGGAGGAAGAGGACCACCGTCAGCGCCAGCAGCCCCGCCGCCCACGCCGCCAGGGCGACGGTCACGTCGCCGGCGGCCAGTTGGTAGGCGAAGCCCGCGAGGAGCACCAGGGTGGTGCCCAGCGCGGTCGCCGCCAGCAGGACGGCGGCCCCGCCGACCATCCTCCGCAGATTGCTCAACGCCCGTCCCCCGCCCGCGCGCCGCACGGCGCGCCTCGGGGCGCGAAGCTAGCCGAGCCGGGTGAACGGGCTCAGACGACCTGGTGAAGCCAGCGGACCGGGGCGCCCTCGCCGGCGTAGCGGAAGGGTTCCAGTTCGTCGTCCCAGGGCTTGCCGAGGAGCCGGGCGACCTCCGCCTCCAGGACCGTCTCGCCCTGCGCGGCGCGGGCCAGGGCGGCGCGCAGGCGGTCCTCGGGGACGAGGATGTCGCCGTGCATGCCGGTGACGGCGTGGAAGATGCCGAGGTCGGGGGTGGCGCTGTAGCGCTCGCCCTCGGCCGTGGGGCAGGGCTCGGCGGTCACCTCGAAGCGGAGCATCTGCCAGCCGCGCAGGGCGGAGGCGAGTTTCGAGGCCGTGCCGGTCTCGCCCTGCCAGGAGAACTCCGCTCTCCAGGTGCCGGGCGCCGCGGGCTGCCGGATCCAGTCGAGCTGGGCCCTCGCGCCGAGGACACCCCCCACCGCCCATTCGACGTGCGGGCAGAGCGCGCGCGGTGCGGAGTGTACGTACAGGACTCCACGTGTCGTCACCGGGACCTCCAGTGTGGGACGAGGTTCGCCTTCCCAGCGGCCTCGGTAAACAGCATCAGGCGAAGAACTCCGCAAACCTTCTGAAAAGGGACAGCATGTGACGTGATGTAATTTACCGGAGCCGGTCGGCGCGGGCGCGCCGCAGGTTCGACGGGGGAAAAGCTACCGTGCCGCGCCGTCGTCAGGGTGACGTACGGTCGGTCCGGGGGCGGGTGGACACGAAGCTTTCACTCGCCAGGACGTCTGCGTGAAGGAGGGGACCGGTGCCGTACGGCCGACACCGCATCCGTACCGCCGTCGTGGGAGCGGTGCTCGCGGCCGCCGCGCTCGCGGGGTGTACGAGTGCGTCGCCCGGTCCCGGGAGCGAGGCCGCCCCCGCGCGGAAGCCGTCCCCGTCGACCGCGCCGGCCCCGGCCCCGACCTCGCGGTGGGACGTCTCCCCCGCGTCCGTCGCGGCCGTCGGCGACTCCGTGACCCGCGCCTTCGACGCCTGCTCGCTGCTCGCGGACTGCCCGGAGGCGTCCTGGGCGACGGGGACGGACCCGGCGGTGAACAGCCTGGCGCTGCGGCTGCTCGGCGCCGGCCGGGTGGCCGGGAACAGCTGGAACCTGGCCCGGACGGGCGCGCGGGTGGCGGCGCTGCCGGAGCAGATGGCGCGGGCGGCGGCGGAGCGGCCCGAGCTGGTCACGGTGATGATCGGGGCCAACGACGCCTGCCGGCCGACCCCGGCGGGCATGACGCCGGTGGCGGATTTCCGCCGGTCGTTCGAGGCGGCGCTCACCCGGCTGCGGAAGGACGCCCCGGAGGCGCAGGTGTACGTGGCGAGCGTGCCGGATCTGCACCGCCTGTGGGACACCGGCCGGGCGAACCCGCTGGTCCGGCGGGTCTGGGAGCTGGGCGTCTGCGGCTCGATGCTGGCGGACCCGGAGGACCTGGGCGCGACGGCGAAGGAGCGGCGGACGGCGGTGCGCGACCGGGTGGTGGCGTACAACGAGGTGCTCGCGGAGGTCTGCGCGGCGGACGAGCTGTGCCGGTACGACGGCGGCGCGGTCTTCGGTTTCCGTTTCGACGCGTCGCTGCTGAGCACCTGGGACTGGTTCCACCCGAGCCGTGACGGGCAGGCGCGGCTCGCCGAGCTGGCGTACCGGAGGATCACCCGGAAGTAGCCCCGGGGGCGGCGGGCGTCAGGTCCGCCGCCCCCGGGGCCGGTCGGGGGCGCCCTACAGCTCCACGGTGGCGGTCAGGCGCGGTTCGGCCAGCGAGTGGGCGGCGTGCACCTCGTAGCGGCCGGGGACGAGGGTCCAGGCGTGCTTCTCCTCGTCCCAGATCTCGAAGGCGCGGCGCGGGAGTTCGATCACCGTCTCGACGGTCTCGCCGGGCGCGGCCTCGACGCCGGCGAAGGCGGCGAGCCAGCGGGCGGGACGCTCGGCGGTGTCCTGGACCGGGGCGAGGTAGAGCTGGACGGTCTCGCGGCCGGGGCGGTCGCCGGTGTTGGTGAGCCGGACGGTGACGCGCTCCGGGGTCGCCGTGACGGAGTCGTACGACCAGGTGGTGTAGCCGAGGCCGTGGCCGAAGGGGTACGCGGGGACGGCGCCGGTCCGGTCCCAGACGCGGTAGCCGATGTACAGGCCCTCGGTGTAGTCGAGGGCGCCGTCGGTGGGGGTGACCTCGGTGACGGGGACGTCGGCGAGGGCGGCGGGCCAGGTGGTGGGGAGGCGGCCGCCGGGCTCCTCGGCGCCGGTGAGGACGTCGGCGAGGGCGTCGCCGCCCTCCTGGCCGGGGAACCAGCTCAGCAGGATCGCGGCGACGTCCTCGCGCCACGGGAGTTCCACCGGGGAGCCGGCGTTGACGACGACGACCGTGTTCGGGTTGGCGGCGGCGACGGCGCGGACGAGGTCGTCCTGGCGGCCGGGGAGGGCGAGGTCCTTGCGGTCGAAGCCCTCGGACTCGACGCGTTCGGTGGTGGCGACGACCACGACGGCGGTGTCGGCGGCGCGGGCGGCCTCGACGGCTTCGGCGATCAGTTCGTCGGGGTCCCGGCGGGGACCGAGGTGGACGAAGGAGAACATGACGGCCGGGAGCGGGGCGGCGAACTCCTTGGCGAGGGTGTGGCGGAGGGAGACCTCGACGGTCTCGCCGGCGGTGAGTTCGACGGTGCCGCGCGCGACCGGGGAGCCGAAGAAGGCCTCGAAGGGGTCGGTCTCCGGGCCCATCTCCTGCACGCCGTCGAAGAGTTCGCGCCCGTCGACGGTGAGGGTGAAGGCGCCGAGGCCGCGGGTGCCGAAGGCGTGGGCGCCGGTCTCGCGCGGGGTGAAGACGCCGGTGACCTCGATGGAGGCGAGGGTCTCGTGGGTGACGCCGGCCGGGAGGTCGTCGCCGATCCACTGGACCTGACCGTTGGGGAGGGTGCCCTCGCCGAGGACGGTGCCGTCGGCGTCGCGGCAGACCGCGCGGAGGGTGAAGCCCTGGTCGGCGGGGGCGAGTTCGTCGCTGGGGTCGGCGCCGATCACGTAGGTGAGCGATGCCCCGCCGGGAAGTGCCGCGAGGGCGGCGGTGAGGCCGTCGAGCGGGGAGACGACGTGCTCGGGGAAGACCTGGGCGGAGCCTCCGCCGAGGACGCGGGCGTCGCGGGCGGCGGCGCCGGAGAGGGCGACGGTGCCGGGCCTCAGGGGCAGCGCGCCGTTCTCGTTGCGGACGAGGACGAAGCCGCGGCGGGCGACCTCGCGGGCGAGGGCGTCGCCGTCGATCGGGGCGGGGTGCTCGGTGACGGCGGCGGGGGCGCCTTCGAGGGCGCCGACGCGGGCGGCGAGCCGCAGCACGTTGCGGACGGCGGCGTCGACGGCGGACTCGTCGACCTCGCCGGCCCGGACGGCGGCGGCGAGGTGCTCGCCGTAGACGGTGGCGGGGCCCGGCATGGCCACGTCGAGGCCGCCGGTGATGTCGCCGGTGGTGGAGCGGGCGGCCATCCAGTCGGAGACGTTGTAGCCGTCGAAGCCCCACTCGCCGCGCAGCACCTCGTTGACGAGGTGGCGGTGCTCGGTCATCGTCACGCCGTTGACCTGGTTGTAGGCGGTCATGATGCCCCAGGGGTGGGCGTTGGTGACGATCGCCTCGAAGGGGGCGAGGTAGAGCTCGCGCAGCGGGCGCGGGGCGATCCTGTTGTCGACGGTGAAGCGGTCGGTCTCGGCGTCGTTGGCGACGAAGTGCTTGACGGTGGTGCCGACGCCGCCGTCCTGGACGCCCCGGACGTAGCCGGTGCCGATGGCGCCGGTGAGGTACGGGTCCTCGCTGTAGGCCTCGAAGTGGCGGCCGCCGAGCGGGGTGCGGTGCAGGTTGACCGTGGGGGCGAGCAGCACGTGGACGCCCTTGCGGCGGGCCTCCTGGGCGAGGAGGCGGCCGGCCCGGCGGGCGAGGGCGGGGTCCCAGGTGGCGGCGAGGGCGGTCGGGGACGGCAGGGCGACGGACGGGTCGTCGGCGGTCCAGCGGACGCCGCGGACGCCGATGGGCCCGTCGGACATGACGAGCGAGGCGAGTCCGATCTCCGGGACGGCGGGCAGCGACCACATGTCCTGGCCGCCGAGCAGCCGGGTCTTGGTGTCGAGGTCGAGCCGGGCGAGCGCGGCCTCGACGGCCGCCTCGCGCACGGCGTCCTCGTTCACGTCCGTCTCATTCACGTCGGTACCTCCGCGTCGAAGTGCTGGTGCCGCCATGATGGGCACACCTACCTGTAGATCGGTAGGTGATGTTACCTTTTCGTTATTCCCCTGGTCGGCGGATGGCGTACGGTCCTGGGGACAGGACCTGCGGAGAGGGAGCCGGCGATGGTACGGACCAGGAGCGAGGAGCGCCGCGCGGAGATCCTGCGCGCCGCCCTGGAGGTGATCGCCGAGCGCGGCTACCGGGGCGCCACCCTGGGCTCCGTCGCCGAGCGCGTCGGCCTCACCCAGCAGGGGCTGCTGCACTACTTCCCCACCAAGGAGGCGCTGCTCGTCGCCGTCCTGGAGGAGCGCGACCGCTGGGACACCACCGGCGGCCGGGACCGCGAGGGCTGGCGGCTCGACCTGCTCGACTCGCTGGTGGAGTACAACGCGATGCGGCCGGGGATCGTGCAGACCTTCTCCGCGCTGCTCGGCGAGAGCGTCACCGACGGGCACCCGGCGCGGGAGTTCTTCACCGAGCGGTACGCGCAGGTGCGGGCCGGCATGGCGGACGTGCTGCGCCTGGAGTTCGGCGAGCGGCTGCCGGGCGGCCTCACGCCGGAGCGGGCGGCGCCGCTGCTCACCGCCATGATGGACGGCCTCCAGTACCAGTGGCTCCTGGACCCGGCCGCGGTCGACATGCCGGGCGCCTTCCGGGACTTCCTCCGGCTGCTGCGCGGGGACGCGGAGGAGTAGCGGGGACGGGTGCGGGGCCGACGGGATTCGAACCCGCGCGAGCGCACCGCCAGGTCCGGCGGCCACTCCCTGCTTCCCCGGCTCCGGGGACCTCCTCGGCCGGGGAAGGCGATCGACCGCTCTGCCACGGCCCCGCGCCCTGCGGCACCGCGCGCGGCACCGCTCCGGCGAGCGTAGGTCACGGCGTCCGGGCGAGTCCCGCGGTTTTCCGGGGGCGGGGCCTCGCGGGTCGCCGCCGTCCGGGTGCTGCGAGCATGGGCGGCATGAGAATCGCCGCCGCCCAGTTCGCCCCGGCCGCCGGGGACGTCGAGGCCAACGTCCGTACGGTCGCCGGTCTGGTCCGGGAGGCCGGGGCCGCCGGGGCCCGGCTCGTCGTCTTCGCGGAGCTGTCGCTCACCGGCTACGAGACGGCCCTGATCCGGGAGGACCCGGCCCTGGTTCTGACCGAGGACGACCCGCGCCTCGGGCCCGTCCGGGACGCCTGCCGGGCCGCGGGGACGGCCGCCGTCGTCAACGGGCCGGTGCGCGGCGGGGGGCCGCTCCCCGGTCTGACGACGCTGGTGATCGGGCCGGACGGCACGACGCTCGCCCGCTACGACAAGCGGCACCTCTTCGACGGGCCCGAGCAGACCACCTTCACGGCGGGCACCGCCGACGGGCGGTTCGTCCTCGACGGGCTCCGGTTCGCGCTCGCCACCTGCTACGACAACCGCTTCCCCGAGCTCGCCGGGCGGGCCGCGGCGGACGACTGCGCGGTGTACCTGGCCAGTTCCATGCTGGAGGGCGGGAACGACTCCTTCGAGACCGTCTACCCGGTGCGGGCACGGGACTTCGGGCTCTTCGTCGCGCTCGGCAACTCGCTCGGGCCGAGCGAGGTCGGCGAGGGCGGCGGCCGGGCCGGGATCTGGGGCCCGGACGGGGGGCGGCTCGCGGACGCGGGGCCGGAGCGGCCCGGGTTCGTGGTCGCCGAGGTGGGCTGACCTCGCGGGAAGGCGTACGGGAAGGGGCCGGGCCGCCGTGGGACTCCGGCGGCCCGGCCCGGGAGGCCGTACGACGGAACCCCCGGTCCGTCGCGCGGTCTCCCGCCCGGGGGCGGGGGCCGATGCCCCGCCCCTGGGCGCTCGTCGGCCCTTAGGGGGCGCTCAGGCCCAGCGTGTAGGCGCCGGAGCCGCTGTAGGCGTGCACGACGTAGCGGTAGTAGCCCGCGGTGCCGTAGTAGTTGGTGTCCTCGTCGGCGCCGGCGGTGCCGCCGACGGCCACGTCGGCCCAGGCGGCGCCGTTCCACTTCTGCAGGTAGAGGTCGAAGTCGGTGCCGGCCGGACCGCGCAGGCAGCCGACGTGGGTGCCGGCGCTCGCCGAGTAGTAGTACGAGCCGTCCGGCTGGGCGGCGGCCTGACCGGAGGCCAGCGTGCCCTGGTAGGTGTACTCGGTGGAGTCGCAGCCGGTCGGCGGGGTCGTGGAGCCGACCGTCAGCTGGTAGGTGACGGTGTGGGTGGCGGAGCCCGTGCCGGTGACGGTGATCGGGTAGGTGCCGTTCGGGGTGCCGGCGGCGACCTTGACGGTCATCGTCGAGGAGCTGCCGGAGGTCACCGAGGCGGGGCTGAAGGAGACCGTGACGCCGCTCGGGGCGCCGCTCGCGGAGAGCTGGACGGTCTGCGCGGCGCCGCCGGTGGTGCTGGTGTTGACCGTGGCGGTGACCTGCGTGTCCGGCTGGGCGTTGCCCGAGGACGGGTTCAGGGAGAGCGAGAAGTCCGGGGTGGAGGTGCCGCCGCAGTCGGTCTCGCCGGACTGGGCGGGGACGCCGATCGCGTTCCAGGCCGCCTTCACCGCGTTGCACTCGGTGGCGCCGTAGGTGTTCTTGGCGGTGGTGAGGGTGGCGCGGCGGGCCGCGGGGTGGTTCCAGGAGGAGGTCTTCATGAGCAGGGCGCCCATGAAGATCTTGCCGGCCTTCTGGATGCCGATGCCGGTGACGGAGGACGGGCCGCCGGAACATATCGGGCTGCTGGGCTTGCCGCCGCCCGGGTTGGAGCCCTCGGCGAGCAGGTAGAACCAGTGGTTCTGCGGGCCGGCCGCGGCGTGCACCTCGGTGCCGGAGGAGAGCTGCGGGTAGCAGTTGGGGTCGTTGTTGATGAGCGAGGGGTTGTACATGTTGCGGATCGGCTGGTTGTTGCCGGTGAAGTTCAGCTCCTCGCCGACCGTGTAGTCCGGGGTGTCGTTCGGGTTGTCGGCGTAGTGCTCGGTGAGCGCGCCGAAGATGTCGCCGGTGGACTCGTTCATGCCGCCGTTCTCGTTGGACGAGCCGGCCGAGCCCGGGGTCCGGTCGAAGATCTCGTGGCCGTACTCGTGGGCCACGACGTCGATGCCGGTGAGCTGGTTGGTGCCGTTCTGGTTGCGCCCGTAGGTGGTCTTCGTACCGTCGTAGTACGCGTTGACCTGCGTGAGTCCGGCGCGGGCCGGGACCATGCCGCCCTGGCCGTTGATGCCGTTGTAGCCGAACCACTCCTTGAGCATGTCCGACTCGCGCTGGGCCGCGTACATGATGTCGACGCAGGCGGTGACGAGGTCGTTGGCGCCGCCGTTGCCCCACGGGGAGGAGCCGGTGTACGCGCTGCCGTTCTGGCCGCCGCACTTGAAGGCGCCGCGGCTGGTGTCGGTCATCGAGGAGGCGGCGGTGTCGATGGTGACGTTGCCGTTGTGGTAGCCGCGGCCCTCGGCGTGCCTCACCTTGTCGGTGGCCTGGGCGACCTTGCCGGTGCGGGCGTCGACGTAGGTGTCGAGCGAGCTGGGGAGCCGCGTGGCGGTGGTGCCGACGACCAGGGTGTGCCAGGCGAGGACGGGCTTGCCGCCCTTGAGGAGCACGGTCAGTTCGGGGGCGCTCGCGCTCTCCACGGCGGCCAGCTGGCCGCGCGCGGTGGCGAGGGCCTTCTCGGCGGTCACCTTGGCGCTCGTGGAGACCTTGATGGCCGGGGCGGCGCTGCCGCTCACGTCGCGGACCTTGCCGGAGGAGTCGGAGAGGACGACGCCGTCGCCGCCGCCGTGGACCGGGAGGCCCTTGTACGTCCGCTGGTAGGCGGCGTAGTAGAGGCCGTTCGCCCATGGGGTGACGGACGTCCGGACGAGGTCCTCGTCGGCGCCGTGCCGCAGTTCGTCGAGGCCGCTGGCGGCGGCGGAGTCCGCGGCCGCCAGGGCCAGGGACTTGCCGTGGCCCGGCGGGACCGGCTGCGCCTGGGGAGCGGCGGAGGCGGTTCCGGCGAGGGCGGTCGCGAGGCTCGCCGAGAGGGCCAGGGCGGCCACGGCCGCCGTGAGTCTGCTGGGGTGCAACGTCGTGCTCCGTTCAGGGTGGGGGAGACGGATCGTCGCGCCGAGTATGGGCGTGGACATGGCGGGTTCGGGACATCTCATCGGGCATAAGACGCGGGTTATGGTGCGGCCGTGCGGTGCTGCGTACGCTGCTGAAATGCAGCTGGAGTTGAGGCATCTGGAAGCCGTCTGCCGGATTGCGGAGGCGGGAAGCCTGGGCCGCGCGGCGCAGCGGCTCGGCATCTCGCAGCCGGCGCTCTCGGCGCAGCTGCGGCGGATCGAGCGGGTCGCGGGCGGGGAGCTGTTCCTGCGCGGGCGGCGGGGTGTGGAGCCCACGCCGCTGGGCGAGTTCGTCCTCTCGAAGGCGCGGCTCGTGCTCGGCGAGATGGACGCGCTGGCGGCGGGGGCGCGGGCCGCCGACCCGTCGACGCCGCTGCGGCTCGGCTGCATCCTGCTGGTCCTGGTGGACCGGCTGCTCGTCGGGCTCGAACAGGTCGTGGCGGGGCGGGAGATCGCGGTGACGGTCGAGCAGTCGGCGACGACGCTCACCCGGCAGCTGGGCGCGGGCCGCTACGACGCGGTGCTGTACGGCGAGGTGAACGACCACGAGGTGCCGTTGCCGGAGGGCACGACGGCCCGGACGCTGATCGCGAAGGAGCCGTTCTGCGTGCGGCTCTCGGCGGAGCACCCGCTGGCCGCGAAGGAGCGGATCGCGCTGGCCGAGCTGGCGGGCGAGTCCTGGATGACGCTGGTCGAGGACGACGACGGCGGCCCCGAGGCGCTGGTCGCCGCCTGCGAGCGGGCCGGCTTCACACCGTCCCTGCGGCACCGGGTCGCCGACCGGAAGATCCACTACGACCTGATCGCCTCGGGCCGCGCGATCTCCCTGAGCCAGCCGACCGCCCCGCCGGCCGAGGGCACGGTCCTGCGCCCCCTGGAGGGCGACCCGGTCACCGGCCGGATCCGGCTCGCCTGGAACCGCGCGGCCGTCTCCGCCCGGCACGCGGAGCTGCTGTACCGGGCGGCGGCGGAGGCGTATCTGGCGAACGTCGGCAACAACGCCTTCCACCAGGAGTGGTGGGCCGCCAGGCCGGAGCTGCATCCGGTCCTGACGGCGGAGTGACCGGGCGGTCGGGCCCCCGCTAGTCGTAGGTGACGTCGGAGGCCGTGTAGCGGCAGGTGGTGCCGTCGGGGCCGGAGCCGGTCTCCTTGGGCTCCTTGCCGGTGTTGTTGCCGGTGAAGCGGGTGCAGGGCTTGATCTTCTTCTTGGTGTCGCCGTGGATGCGGACGTTCCGCAGGGAGGCGGTGTCGCCGTAGTTGGCGTTGACGCCGACCAGCGACGTGCCGGGGACGGTGACGTCGACGTCGTTGACGATGATCGTGCGCTGGTACTGCTTCTTGCAGTTGCCGCAGGAGCGGACGAGCTTGCCGAAGTCGGAGACCTGGAACTTGGTCACGACGAGCTTGCCGGCGCCGTTGAACTGGAAGACCTTGTCGGAGGCGCCCTTGGCGCCGCCGCCGTACACCGAGTAGACGGCGCCGGCCGAGGTCCCCTTGAAGGTGGCGGCGTCCTCGCCGACGTTCTCCCACCAGACGTTCTGGAGGGTGCAGCTGCCGAGGCAGTGCACGCCGTCGGCGGCGGGGGTGCCGAGCACGACGTTCTTGAGGACGGCGCCGTCCTTCAGGACGAAGAGCGGCCGCTGGCTCTCGTCCTGGCCGTCGGAGCCGAGCGCGCCGGTGCCGGAGAAGCGCTTCAGCTTGCCGTCGTAGGTGCCGGAGACCTCGATCGTCGTGGCGACCGGCTTCTCGCCCTTGGCCGTCGGCCAGGCGGGGACGGCGGCCGGGGCCGCGCCCGCGGGGGCGAGCAGGCCGGTCGTGACGAGGGCCGCGCCGGTGACTCCGAACGCGGCCAGACCGCCGACGAGCGCCCTGCGGCGGCCCGTCCTGCGCTTGTGTGACGTCATGGTTCTCTTCCTCAGTGGGGGATGTGGTGCACCCCCTGGTCGCCGCCCGCGGAGGAAAGGTTGCCGTCTTCTTGATCGTTTTCTTCGGGGTCCTCGCCGCGCAGGTCGCGGACCATGAGGGTGGCACCGGCGACGGCACCGGGCATCAGGAAGACGGCCACGAACGGCACGACGAAGGCGACGGCGAGCGGGACCCCGAAGCCGAGGGTCGCCCGGCGCCGGCCGCGCAGCAGCGCGAGGCGCTCCTTGAGCTCGACGCCCCGGCGCTGGAGGGCGACGGCGGTCAGCTCCTCGGCGAGGAAGAAGCCGGAGACGCAGAAGGCGAGGGCGGGGACGACGGTCTGGCCGACGACGGGGATGAAGCCGCAGGCGAAGAGGAGCACGGAGTAGAAGGCGACCCGGAGCACCACCCGCAGGCTGTCGCGGGCCGAGATCAGCAGCTCGCGCCAGAGCGGCAGCCCGGATTCGGGCACGTCGCCGCCCATGCTGCGGTCGACGTCCTCGGAGAGGGCCTCGTAGAAGGGCTGGCCGATGAGGAGGGTGACGGCGGTGAAGGTGACGACGGCGAGGAAGGCGCTGAAGCCGACGAGGAGGGCCGTCATGGCGTTGCGGAAGATCTCGCGCCACAGGGTGGACCAGTCGTCGGCGAAGGGGGTCGCCCAGGCCGTGAGCTCGGTCGCGTTGAACGCGAGGGCGCCCAGCGCGGCCAGGTAGAGGACGAGCGTCACCAGACCGGGCAGCAGTCCGAACCCGAACCGGCGCCCGTGCCGCGCCACCCACTTCTGGCCTTGGACCAGATGACCGAAACCCACGCCGAATTCACGCATGCGCGCAGCCTATCGGGGCGGATCACCGGATCCGTACGCACGTGCGGGCCGCACCCCGGTCGGTCGGGGTGCGGCCCGCACGGGCGTGCGTCCGGTGTGGCTCAGACCGCGAGCTCGACCGTGATGTTGCCGCGGGTCGCCTTGGAGTACGGGCAGACCTGGTGGGCCTTCTCGATCAGGCTCTTGGCGGTCTCGGCGTCCACGTTCGGGATGGAGGCCGAGATCTTGACGATGATGCCGAAGCCGTCGTCGTTCTTGCCGATGCCGACCTCGGCGGTGACCGTCGAGCCGGAGATGTCCGCGTTCTCGTTCCGCGCGACGACGCCGAGGGCGCCTTGGAAGCAGGCGCTGTAGCCGGCCGCGAAGAGCTGCTCGGGGTTGGTGCCCTCGCCGGAGCCGCCCATGGCCTTGGGCGGGTTGACGACGACGTCGAGCCGGCCGTCGTCGGTGGCGACACGGCCGTCGCGGCCGTTCTCCGCGGTGGCGACGGCGGTGTAGAGAACGTCGGTGTGCTGGATGGACATGCTGGTTTCTACCTTCTTCTCCCCGTCTCGACTCGCGCCCACGATCGCGACGGCTGAGGGAAGACTACCGGTCCAGCGAGACGATCATCTTTCCGGTGTTGTCGCCGCGGAGCAGACCGAGGAAGGCGTCCACGCCGTTCTCGATGCCCTCGGCGAAGGTCTCGCGGTACTTGAGCTCGCCGGAGCGCAGCCGGGCGCCGACCTCCTCGACGAACTGCGACTGCAGGCCGTAGTGGTCGCCGACCAGGACGCCCTGGAGGCGGAGCCGCTTGCCGATGATCATCGCCATGTTCCGCGGGCCGGGGACCGGCTCCGTGTCGTTGTACTGCGCGATCATGCCGCAGATGGCGGCGCGGCCGTGCACGTTGAGCGAGGAGATGGCGGCCTCCAGGTGGTCGCCGCCCACGTTGTCGAAGTACACGTCGATGCCGTCGGGGGCGGCCTCGCGGAGCTGGTCCTTGACCGGGCCGTTGCGGTAGTTGAAGGCGGCGTCGAAGCCGAGCTCCTCGACCAGCCACTTCACCTTCTCGTCGGAGCCGGCCGAGCCGATCACCCGGGAGGCGCCATTGAGCTTCGCGAGCTGGCCGACCTGGCTGCCGACCGCGCCGGCCGCGCCGGAGACGAAGACGGCGTCGCCCTCCTTGAAGGAGGCGGTCTCGAAGAGGCCCGCGTAGGCGGTGAGGCCGGTCATGCCGAGCACGCCGAGGTAGGCGGAGAGGGGGGCGAGCTCCGGGTCCACCTTGGTGGCGTGCCGGGCGGGCACGTCGGCGTACTCGCGCCAGCCCAGGCCGTGCAGGACGTGGTCGCCCTCGGCGAACCCCTCCGCGCCCGACGCCACGACGACGCCGACCGCGCCGCCGTCCATCGGCTGGTCCAGCTGGAACGGCGGGATGTAGGACTTCACGTCGTTCATCCGGCCGCGCATGTACGGGTCGACCGAGTAGTGGAGGTTCCGCACCAGGATCCGGCCCTCGGCGGGCGCCTCGACGGGGGTCTCGCGCAGGGCGAAGTCGGTGGGGGCGGGCCAGCCGTGCGGGCGGGCGACGAGGTGCCAGGCGCGGCTGGTGGCGGGCAGTGCGGTCATGGGGGGGACCTCCGGGGCGAACAGGAAAGCTTCACTTACTGAAACAACCATGCTCCTGAATATTTCATGTTGTCAAGCATCGGAGTACGATGGTGCCCATGCCCACCTCACACACCGACCCCGTGACCCTCGAAGTCGTCGAGCTGATCGGCACGGTCGTGGCGCGCTACCACCAGGAGTACGAGGAAGCCGCCGCGGCCCACTCCCTGACCGGCGCGCAGGCCCGCGTCCTCGGGCTGCTCGCCCTGGAGCCCACCCCGATGCGGAAGATCGCCGAGAAGCTCAAGTGCGAGCCCTCCAACGTCACCGGGATCATCGACCGCCTGGAGTCCCGGGGCCTGGTCGAGCGGCGCCCCGACCCGGCCGACCGCCGGGTGAAGCTGGCCGCGCCCACCGACCAGGGCCGGGACACCGCCCGCCGGCTGCGCGACTCCCTCCACTTCGCCCGCGAACCGCTCGGCGAGCTCACCGCCGTCGAGCGCACCCTCCTGCGCGACCTGCTGCGCCGCATGGTCGGCGCGGAGCTGCCGTAGGGCGGAGCCGCCGTCGGAGCGGGCCCGGAAGCGGGCCGTCTAGACGCACCACCACAGGAAGGGGGTGCAGGTCTCCGAGGGTTCCGGGGACGGCGTGGCCGTGGTCGGCCGGGGGCTCGACGGGGCGGACGGGGTCGCGCTGCCCGAGGCGGGGGCGGTGGGCGAGCCCGAGGCGCTCGGCGTGCCGCCGGGGTTCTCGTCCTGCGGGTTCGCGGTGACCTCCGGCACGGACGGCGCCGGGGAGGAGGGCGCGGCCGAGGAGGGCCGGCCGGTGGGCGTGGCGCCCGCGCCCGCACCGGAGCCCGTCCCCGTCCCCGTACCGGATCCGCCGCCGGAGCCGCCGCCCCGCGCGGGCGCGGCCGTCGCGCCCGTGCCGGAGCCGCCGCCCGTCCCCGTGCTGATCTGCCGCGGGCGGCCCGTCGGCGAGGCGGGGGCCGTCGAGACACCGCCCGCCCGGTCGCCGTCCTCCGCGTCCTCGGTGTCCCCGCCGCCCGGGTTCCGGGTCGGCAGCGCGGGCGGCAGCGGGGTCTCGGTGACCTCCAGCTCCTCCACCGCCGTCGCGGCGCCGCCCTTCTCCTCCGGCTCCTCGAAGACCGCCTTCGCCAGACCCAGCGACCCGGCCGCCAGGACGAGCCCCAGCGCGCTCACCGCCACCGTCCGGCCCCGCCCGGAGCGCCCGGAGCGCCCGGAGCGCTCCCGCTTGCGCCGTGTGGCGGCGCGTCCCGCCGCCCGCCGCCCGGCCGGCCTCGGCGGCACCACCAGGTCCAGTTCGTAGACGTGCTCGGGAGCCACGGGCTCACCGGCCGGCGCCTCCGCCTCCGGCACGGACGCGTACGCCTCCGGATCCGGCGCGTACGCCTCCGGACCGGGCGCGTACGGATCCGGCGCGGCCGTGTAGGCCTCCGGGCCGGCCGCGTACGGACCGGGAGCGGGCGCGTACGGATCCGGAGCGAACGTCTCCGGCGCGTACGGATCCGGCGCGTACGACGGGCCGGGCGCGTACGAGGGGCCGGGCGCGTACGGACCGGGTGCCTCGGCGCCCTCGTGAGGCGCGGGGTGAGGCGGGGCGTGGGGGGTGTCGTACCGCAGCCGCTCGACGGGAGTCCCGCACCCGGCACAGGCGAGGGCCCCATTGAGATGCCGCCGGCACGCGTGGCAGTAGTCCATGGGGCTCGCACGCTAGGACGAGTGCCGCGACTCCGGGTAGGCGAGGACGTGAGGATCCTGTGAGGAAACCGCAGGTGGACGCCGTGGCGTCGCGATTCTCCCGGTTCGCCTGATCCCCCCTCGCCGCCGCCCCGCCGGCCCGTCACCACCGCCCCGCCGCCGTCGCACCGGCCCCGCCCCCACTCCCGCACCGGCCCCGGGCGGCGCAGCCCAGCGCGCGCGGCGGGCCCGGCGGTCGCACGATGCCAACAGGAAACCCGCACCGCGACACCTCGCCCGTGTCAGCACCGCACCCCGGAGGATCCGCCGTGACCGTCAGCCTCGATCAGCTGCGCCGTTGCCATGTCGCCGTCGACCTGGGTGCCGCCCGCACCCGGGTCTTCGTCAAGGGGGCCGGACTCGTCGTCGACGAGCCGAGCGTCGCCGCCGTCAACACCCGCACCGGAGCGCTGATCGCGGTCGGCGCGCTCGCCGAGAAGATGACCGGCCGCACCCCCGACTACATCCGGGTCGTGCGCCCGGTCTCCGGCGGCACGGTCGTCGACATCGAGATGGCCCAGCGGATGCTCCGTCACCTCCTCGGCGAGAAGCTGCGCCGCCAGCTCCGCCGCAAGCCCCGGCTCCGCGCCGCCGCCTGCACCCCGCACGACAGCGATCCGCTCGCCCAGCGGGCGGCCGTCGAGACCCTGGTGGGGCTCGGGGCGCGCCGGGTCGAGCTGGTCGACACCCTGATCGCCGCGGCCGTCGGCTGCGGCCTGCCGGTGGAGCAGCCGACCGCCACCATGATCATGGTGTGCGGGGCGGCGACGACGCAGGTCGCGGTGCTCTCGCTCGGCGCGATCGTGACCGCCGAGCGGATCCCGGTCGGCGGCGACGCCATCGACCACGCGATCATCCAGCACCTGCGCCACCACCACGAGCTGATGCTGCCGAGCCAGTCGGTGCGCCCGCTCCAGCTCGCGCTGAGCGGCAACGGCCTGACCCCGCACGGCCCGGCCTCCACCGAGATCCACGGCCGGGACGTCGCCACCGGTCTGGCCCGCTCGGTCACCGTCGACACGGCCGCCGTGCGCGAGGCCATCCACACGCCGCTGACGGCGGTGCTCGACGGCATCGGGAAGGTGCTGCGGGACTGCCCGCCCGACCTGGTGGCCGACCTCGCGGACCGCGGGATCATGATGGTCGGCGGCAGCGCGCTCCTCCCGGGCCTGGACCAGATGCTGCGGGACGCCACCGGGATGCCGGTGCACATCGCCGAACGCCCCGACGTCTGCGCCGTGCTCGGCCTCGGCGCGATGCTGGAGGGCAAGGTCCAGCCGATGGTCCTCGACCCGCTGGGCGACCACCGCGGCCTGGCGGACGACCGGGACCGGGACCGGGACCACGACGGGGGCCGCGACCGCGACCAGGCGTACGCCGACGACCTGACGGAGTGACCAATCCCGACATCACCCGATTCATGCGTGGATGAGACCATGGTGATCATGGACGAGGACGTGACCGGGGAGGTGTCCGGGGAAACGGCCGGGGAAGCGGCCGGGGGCACGGAGCCGGAGCAGGCCCGCCTGCCCCTGCTGCTCGAAGCCGTCCTCGGCGTCGGCACGGACCTCGAACTCCGCGCCACCCTCCAGCACATCGTGGACTCCGCCACCGAACTGGTCGGCGCCCGCCACGGGGCGCTCCGGGTCGTCGACCCCGAGCGCCCCCGGCTCACCGGTCTGTTCACCACCGGGATGACCGAGCAGGAGCGGGCCCGCGTCGGCCCGCTCCCCGACGGCGCCGCCGAGGGCCTCGGCGTCCCGATCCGGGTCCACACCCAGGTCTTCGGCAACCTCCACCTCACCGGGAAGGAGGGCGGCTTCACCGAGGAGGACCTGGCCCTGCTGCGGGTCCTCGCCGCCCAGGCCGGCATCGCCATCGGCAACGCCCGGCTCTACGAGACCGCCCGGCAGCGCGAGCGGTGGATCGAGGGCGCGGCGGCCGTCACCACGGCGCTGCTCACCGGCGAGTCCGCCGAGGACGCCCTGATGACCGTCGCCGAGCAGGCGAGGATCCTCGCCGGCGCGGCCGCCGGAGTGATCCTCCAGCCCACCCCCGAGGGCGGCATGGAGATCGTCACGGCCTCCACGGCCGGCGACCCCGGCGAGCTGGTCGGCACCACCATCCGGCCCGGCTCCGCCGTCCTCGTCCAACTGCTCGGCGGGGAGCCGGTCTTCGTCGAGGACTCCGCCACCGACCCCCGGATGACCACCCCGGTCCGCTCCCGCTTCGGCCCCTCGATGATGCTGCCGCTGCGCAGCGGCGGGCGGCTGATCGGCACCCTGGCGCTCCCCCGCCACCGGGACGCCGAGCCGTACTCGGCGGTGGACCGGCTGCTCGCCTCGCAGTTCGCCTCGCAGGCGGCGCTCGCGCTGGTCCTGGCGGACGCCCGGCACGACCGGGAGCGGCTCGCCGTCTTCGAGGACCGCGACCGGATCGCCCGGGACCTCCACGACCTCGTCGTCCAGCGGCTGTTCGCCACCGAGATGATGCTGGAGTCGACCCGCCGCCGGGCCGGCGGCTCCTCCGCGGAGGACGAGCTCCTGGGGAGGGCGGTGGACGAGCTGGACTCCACGATCCAGGAGGTGCGGACGACGATCTTCGCCCTCCAGCAGCCGCCGGCCGAGGCGCCGACGACCTTCCGGGGGCGGGTGCTGCGCGAGACCGGCGGGGCGGGGGTGCTGCTCGGCTTCCAGCCGTCGGTGCGGTTCACCGGCGCGGTGGACACCCTGGTGGCGGAGCCGGAGGCGCGCAGGCTCCTCGCCGCGCTGCGCGGGGCGCTGGCCGCGGCCCACCGGCGCCCCGGGATCGGACGGATCACGGTGGACGTCGGCGTCGGCGAGCGCGACGGCGGCACCGGCGGGGGCGCCTGGCTGCGCGTCGAGGACGACGGCACCCCGCCGACGACGGTGACCTGGCCCTGAGCCCGCCGCCGGGGCTCCCCCGGACGGAGCAGTCCGGCGCGCCGGGCCGCGGTGCCGGATCTTGACTGAGGGGGTGAACTCCGACGCCAAGCCCCCGACCGCCGCGGCCTACCGCAACCTGGTGATGGCCACCATCGGCTTCACGCTCACCTTCTGGGCCTGGGACCTGATCGCACCGCTCGGCAGCTGGTACGGCGAGCGGCTGGGCCTCAGTTCGTTCCAGCAGTCGTTCCTCGTCGCCGTGCCGGTGCTCGTCGGCTCGGTGGGCCGGATCCCGGCCGGCGCGCTCACCGACAAGTACGGCGCGAAGCTGATGTTCCCGCTCGTCTCCGCGCTGACGATCATCCCCGTGCTGCTGCTGATCGTGGTGAAGGACTCCTACGGTCTGATGCTCGTCGTCGGCTTCCTCCTCGGCCTCGGCGGCACGACCTTCGCGATCGGCATCCCGCTGGTCAACTCGTGGTTCCCGCCGGAGAAGCGGGGCCTGGCGCTCGGCGTGTTCGGCATGGGCATGGGCGGCGTGGCGCTCTCCGGCTACTTCACGCCCCGGATCGCGAAGCACGGCGAGAACCTGCCGTTCGTCGTCGTGGCGGTCGCGCTCGCGGTGTACGCGGTGCTCGCCGCCGTCCTCATCACCGACCGCCCCGACCGCCCGGTGCCGACCGCCTCGCTGGCGACCCGGCTGGGTTCGGCGGGCCGGCTGCGGGTGACCTGGGAGCTGTCGGCGCTGTACGCGATCGGCTTCGGCGGCATCGTGGCCTTCGGCGTCTACCTGCCGACGTACCTGAAGACCTGGTACGACCTCGACCCGACCGACGCGGGCACCAAGGCGGCCGGATTCGCCCTGGTCACCGTCGTCTTCCGGCCGTTCGGCGGCTGGTTGTCGGACCGGGTCCACCCGGCGGTCGTGACCTCCTGGGCGCTCGGCACCGTCGCGCTCCTCGCGATCGTCCAGGCCTTCGACCCGAAGCTGAACCCGGGCGGCACGATCGCCCTGCTGATCATGGCGGCCGGTCTGGGCACCGCGAGCGGTTCGGTCTTCGCGCTGGTCTCGCAGGTGACCCCGCAGGCGCAGGTGGGCTCCGTGACCGGCATCGTCGGCGCCATGGGCGGCCTCGGCGGTTTCGTCCCGCCGCTGGTCATGGGCGCGATCTACAGCGCCAAGGACTCGTACTCGATCGGCTTCATGCTCCTCTCCGACCTGGCGCTCGCGGGCTGCGTGTACGCGTACGGGCGGATGCGCGGGATCCGGCCGGACGGCGGCGAGCCGGCGCCCGGGGCGACGAAGGTCACGGCCGCGAAGCCCTGACGGAGCGGCAGAATGCCCCTCGGCAGCCGCGTTTTCCGCCCGACCCGAGGAGTACGACCGGTGAGTGCCCTCTTCCCGGCCCTGGAGGCCCCCACCGACCGCCCCGCCCTGCGCCACGGCCCGGTCTCGCTCTCGTACGAGGAGCTGGCCCTGGCCGCCGGCGGGCTCGCGGCCCGGCTCGGTGACGTCCGGCGGGTCGCCGTGTGGGCCGTGCCCACCGCCCGGACGGCGGTGGCCACCGTGGCGGCGCTGCTCGCCGGCGTCCCCGCCGTGCCGCTCAACCCGCGCTCCGGCGAGCGGGAACTGGCGCACATCCTCGGGGACAGCGCGCCGGACGCGGTGCTCGCGGGCCCGGAGGACGAGCTGCCGGCCGCGCTCGACGGCCTCCCCCGGATCGCCGTGGAGCTCGACGGGCCCTCCCCCGCCCCGGCGCCGAAGGACGTGGACCCGGAGGCGACCGCGCTGATCGTCTACACCTCCGGCACCACCGGCCCGCCGAAGGGCGTGCTGCTCTCCCGCCGGGCGGTCGCCGCCTCCCTCGACGCGCTCGCCGAGGTCTGGTCCTGGACGGCGGACGACGTCCTGGTGCACGCGCTGCCGCTCTTCCACGTGCACGGCCTGGTCCTCGGGATCCTGGGCCCGCTGCGGCGCGGCGGCGAGGTCCGCTACCTGGGCGCGTTCTCCGCCGAGGGCGTCGCGCGGGAGCTGGCGGACGGCGGCACGATGCTCTTCGGCGTCCCCACCATGTACCACCGGCTCGCCGACGCCCTCCCCGGCGACCCGGCGCTGGTGACGGCGCTGTCGGGGGCGCGCCTGCTGGTGTCGGGCTCCGCGGCGCTGCCGGTGCACGACCACGAGCGGATCACGGCGGCGACGGGCCGGACGGTGGTGGAGCGGTACGGGATGAGCGAGACGCTGATGAACACCAGCGTCCGGCCCGGCGGGCCGCCGCGTCCCGGCACGGTGGGGACGCCGCTGCCGGGCGTGGAGGTGCGGCTCGTGGAGGAGGACGGCTCGGTGCTCGCCGCGTCGGACGGGGAGACGGTCGGCGAGGTGCAGGTGCGCGGACCGAACCTCTTCTCCGGCTATCTGAACCGGCCGGAGGCGACGGCGCAGGCGTTCCGGGACGGCTGGTTCCGCACCGGCGACATGGCGGTCCGGGAGGCCGACGGGACGATCCGGCTGGTGGGCCGGAAGGCCACCGACCTGATCAAGAGCGGCGGTTACAAGATCGGGGCGGGCGAGATCGAGAACGCCCTGCTCGACCACCCGGGGGTCCGGGAGGCGGCCGTCACCGGCGAGCCCGACCCGGACCTGGGCGAGCGGATCGTGGCCTGGATCGTCCCGGCGGATCCGGCGGACCCGCCGGGCGCGGAGGAGCTGGCGGACCACGTGGCCCGGCTGCTCGCCCCGCACAAGCGGCCCCGGGCGGTCCGCCTCCTCGACGCGCTCCCCCGCAACGACCTGGGGAAGATCCTGAAGAAGCAGCTGCCCCGGGGGTGACGGCGAAGGGCCGGACCCGACGGGTCCGGCCCTCCCCCGCGCGGCGGGCTACTTCACGCCGACCGCGTGGATCAGCTCCTGGGTGACGGAGCCGCCCCGGTCGTCGGTGGCACCGGCCCGCAGGGAGACGGCCGCCGCGCCGGACGGGACGCGGAGCTCACCGGTCCAGGAGGCGCCGTGGCCCTTGCGGAGGGACACCGTGCGCCAGGTGGCGCCGTCGTCGTACGAGACCTCCAGGGTGCCGCCGGTGATCGTGCCGGTGCCGGTGGCGCCCTTCACGTACTCGGCGAAGACGCCGACCGGGATCCGGGAACCGGCCCGGACGTTCCCGTACAGGTCGGTGTCGAGTTCGAGGCCGAGGTTGAGCATCGGCAGGAAGGCGTACCGGCCGGCCGGGGTCTCGGCGGAGCGGACGGTCCACTCGCTGTGGCCGCGGGCGGCGAGCCGCCAGCGCGCCGGGTCGAGCGCGGTCTCGGTGACGACCTTGTACGTGGCCTCCTGCGCGGGCGCGTCCCAGAGGTTGTAGCCGGAGCCCTTCTTGCGGCCCTTCGAGACGCCGTCCACGAACACCTCGGTGGTCTGGCTCACGGTGGGGTCGCCCCACACGTCGCCGAAGCCGGTGTGGTCGGAACCGGAGTCGCCCCAGCCGGGGGTGTTGAAGCGCAGGTCGTTGCCGGCGCGCTGCTGGCCCCAGCCGAGGCCGGTGCCGAGCCAGGGGTGCCAGACCGGGCCGAACCAGTCGAGGCGCGGGGAGGTGCCGCCGCGGTAGGCGGAGAGGCCGCCGCGCTCCTCCAGGGAGGTGCCGAGGTCGACGGACTCGTGCCAGCGCTGGCCGGTGCCGGTGGAGACGTACTCGGTGCGCTCGGCGGGGAAGGCGATCCGCTCCTTGAAGCCGACGCCGACCGGGAAGGCGTCGGTGATCGAGTAGCGGAACTCGCCGCCGTCCTCCGTGCGTCCGGTGGGGGCGTGGAAGGTGGAGCGGACGGCGGCCAGGTCGCGGTCGCCGGGGCGGAAGACCAGGTCGGTGCCGATGCGGCCGGGGTGGCCCTCGGAGAGGTCGTAGACGTACGGGGTGAAGCGGGTGCCGGTGAGGTCGACCGACCCGCCGCGGGCGGCGCCGGCGGCGATCCGGGCGGCGTCGGCGCGGTTCACGGTGGCGACGGCGAGCGGGCGGTCCTCGTACGCGGCGGTGCCGAACCACTTCATCAGCCGGCCCGGGGCGTCGTCGGTGACGATCAGCGCCTTGGCGCCCGCGTCCTGGGCGGCCTGCGCGATCCCGGCCGGGTCGGCGCCGGGGGCGAGGCGGACGAGGACGGCCTTGCCGGTGACGTCCTTGCCCGCGTACTCGGCGGGGGTGCCGGTGCCCGCGTCGGCGAGGGCGAGGCGGTGGCGGCCTTCGAGGAGGCCGGCGCCCGCCTGCGGGCGCAGGTCGGCGAGGCGGTCGCCGTCGACGCTCGCCTCCAGGACGGGCTTGCCGAGCCGCCAGACCGTCCGGTACTCGAAGGTGCCGTTCGCGACGGGCGCGGTGGGCGCGGCGAAGAGCGAGTCGTAGGTGAGGGGCACCTGCACGATGTCGGTGTAGGAGACGCCGTTCGCCTCGCGGTCGTACTCCATCACCAGCTGGCGGCTCTCGGTGCGCCGGCCGGCCTCGGCGCGTATCTCGCGCAGCTGCCGGCCGTCGAGGGTGATCTCGCGGTCGCGGTCGAGGACGACCTCGGGGGCGGCCATGAAGCCGAGGCCGAGGGAGTCGGCGCCGTGGGCTCCGCGCACGTCGAGGAAGGTGTCGACGGTGTACGTGCCGGGCTTGAGGCGCAGTTCGACGGTGCCGGAGTCGCCGACGGAGGCCGGGAAGGGGTCCGTGCCGGTGGTGAGGTTGCGCAGGCCGAGGCCGGCGGCCGTGGCGGCGCCGTCGCGGTCCTTGACGTGGACCGTGAGGGTGTAGCGCTCCTCCTCCTTGACCAGGCCGAGGGCGGTGTGGGCGACCGGGGCGCCGCCGGCGGTGGCGGTGACGCGGCCGGAGCTGGTGCCGACCGGGGCGCCGGTGCCGTCTCCGGTGACGGTGGTGGAGGCGGTGCCGTGCGCGGGGACGGTGAGGGTGGTGTCGGCGAGGGTGGCGGTGCCGGCCGGCATGCCCTCGACGGCGAGGTCCAGCTGGACGGCGGTGTCGGAGGCGTTGGTGTAGGTGACGGTCCTGGTGACCGGCTCGTTCGCCTCGTACGGCCAGGCGAAGAAGCCGAGGTCGGCGGAGCCGGTGGCGGTGACGTCGGCGGCGATCGCGGCGGCGACGTCGACGCGGCCGGCGCCGAGGGCGTACGCGGAGGCGTCGAGGGTCTTGGAGCTGGACATGAGGGCGTCCTTGAGGCGGGCGCCGGTCCAGTCGGGGTGCCGCTCGGCGAGGAGCGCGGCGACTCCGGCGACGTGCGGGGTCGCCATGGAGGTGCCGTTCATGGAGGTGTAGAGGCCGGTGCCCTCGGTGAGCTGGGAGCGGGCGGCGAGGATGCCGACGCCGGGCGCGGAGAGGTCCGGCTTGAGGGCCTGGTCGCGGTAGCGGGGGCCCTGGCTGGTGAAGTAGGCGGCCTCGTCGGCGGAGTCGACGGCGCCGACGGTGAGGGCGGAGTCGGCGGCGCCGGGCGAGCCGATGGTGCCGGGGGCGCCGGAGTTGCCGGCGGCGATGACGAAGAGGGCGCCGGTCTCGGCGGAGAGGGTGTTCACCGCCTGGGCCATGGGGTCGGTGCCGTCGCTGCCCTCGCGGGAGCCGAGGCTCATCGAGACGATCTTCGCGTCGATGTCCTTGGCGGCCCACTCCATGCCGGCGATGATCTCCGACTCGCTGCCGAAGCCCTCGTCGCTGAGGACCTTGCCGACGGCGAGGGTGGCGCCGGGGGCGACGCCCTTCTCCTTGCCGTCGGAGCCGGCGCCGCTGCCGCCCACGGTGGAGGCGACGTGGGTGCCGTGGCCGTTGCGGTCGGCGACCTCCTGGCCGGCGATGAAGGACTTCGACTCGGCGACCCGGCCGGCGAGGTCGGGGTGGGAGGCGTCGACGCCGGTGTCGAGGACGGCGACCTTGACGCCCTTGCCGGTGAGTCCGGCCTCCCAGGCCTTGGGGGTGCCGATCTGCGCGTTGGAGTCGGCCATCGTCGCCCGGACGCGGGCGTCGAGCCAGACCTTGGCGGGGGCGGCGGCGCGGGCCTGCCGGGAAGTGAGGGACTGCCAGAAGGCGGCCGGGTCGGTGGCGGTGACGGCGGCGCCGGAGACGCTGGGCAGCGCGCGGACGGTCTCGGTGCCGCGCGGGGCGCCGGCGGCGCGGGTGCCCTTGCCGTAGGTGACGATCAGCGGGAGTGCGCCGGTGACGCCCTGCTCGGCGAGGCCGGTGACGTCGAAGAGGCGCGGGTCGAGGACGCCGGAGGCGAGGAGGGCGCGGGCCTCGTCGGGGACGACGGTGACCCGGCCGTCGGTGACCTGGGTGCGGACGGCTCCGGTGGCGCCCTCGGCCCGGTCGACGGTGACGGTCTGCCGTCCGCCGTCGAGGGTGGTGAGGGTGACCCGGTCGCCGGTGACGAGGGTGACGGTGGTGGCGGTGGCCGGGCCCTTGAAGGTGTCGGGCACGGCGGCGGCCGTGGCGCCCGGCGCGGCGGCGGTCTGCCCGGCCGAGAGCAGCACGAGGGAGACGCCCGCGGCGATCAGCCCGGCCCTTCCCCTGGTCAGCGGTGCGGTCATCGAACGACTCCTCGCGGACCCGGGGTTCGGGGGTGGAGATTCCGGATCCGCGAGGAGTCTGGACGCTGGGAGGGGGAGTTGACCCCCGTCCCGGCTGGCGGCTATGTGCCGTGGCGGCCAACCGCCAGGTGGGCCGGGCCCGTTCAGGGCTTCGGGTCGAGGGCGTCGTACCGCCGGAAACCGCGTGCGTACAGGGAGAACGCGCCGATGCCGAGGACGCAGGCGAGGCCGCCGCCGGTGATGGCGACCATGGGCGAGGTGAGGTCGGCGACGGAGCCGGCCACGAAGTCGCCGAGCCGGGGCCCGCCGGCGACGACCACGATGAAGACGCCCTGGAGCCGGCCGCGCATCTCGTCGGGGGCGGCGACCTGCATCATCGTGTTGCGGAAGATCATCGACGAGGTGTCGGCGTAGCCGGCGACGGCGAGGCAGAGCAGCCCGATCCAGAGGTTCCGGCTGAGGCCGAAGGCCGCGATCGCGAGGCCCCAGGCGGCGACGGAGACGAGGATGGCCTGCCCGTGCCGGCGGATCCGGCTCTGCCAGCCGGAGATCACCCCGCCGAGGAGCGCGCCGAACGCGGGCGCGGCGACGAGGAGTCCGGTGGTCTTGGCGTCGCCGCCGAACCAGAGGACGGCGACGGCCGGGAAGAGCGCCTTCGGCTGGGCGAGGATCATCGCGAAGAGGTCGGAGACGAAGGTCGCCCGCAGGTTGGGGCGGGTGCCGAGGAACCGCAGCCCGTCGAGGACGGAGGCCCTCTCCCGAGCTCTCGGCTTCGCCCCCGCAGGGGGGACCCCCACGGCGCCGGTGTGCTCGGGCGGCATGGAGGGCAGCCGCCACATCGCGTACAGGCTCGCGAAGAAGGCGAGGGCGTCGATGGTGTAGGCGGTCTGGTAGCCGGCGAAGCCGACGACGACGCCGCCGAGGCTGGGCCCGACGAGGGTGCCGAAGGTCATGACCATGGAGTTGAGCGCGTTGGCGGCGCGCAGCTGCTCGGGCGGGAGCAGGCGGGGGATCATGGCGCTGCGGGCGGGCGCGTTGAGGGCGCCGCAGACGGCCTGGAGGGCGACGATCGCGTAGAGGAACCAGACGCGGTGGAAGCCGGCGAAGGCGGCGGCGGCGAGCGCGGCGGAGAGGGCGGCGGCGCCGGTGGCGCCGACGAGTCCGAGGGTGCGCCGGTCGACGGTGTCGGCGATCGCCCCGCCGTAGAGGCCGAAGACGACGAGCGGGACGAGGGAGAAGAGGCCGACGAGGCCGACGGAGAAGGCCGAGCCGGTGATGTCGTACACCTGGAGGGAGATCGCCAGGGTGGTCATGCCCTGGCCGACCCAGGAGACGGTGTTCCCGAACCAGAGGCGGCGGTAGTCGGCGGAGGTGCGCAGCGGGGTGAGGTCGGCGAAGATCCGCCGCTTCTCGTCCTGCGGTGCCTCGACGCCGGTCACGAGGCGTCCGCGACGGCGGCGGAGGCGTCGGCGGGGTCCGTGGGCCCGGTGAGGTCGTAGGTGAGCTCGGGGCGGTGCCAGTGGACGCGTCCGGAGGCGGCGACGGTGCCGGTGCGGCGGGCGCCGGTGCGGAGGTAGAACTCCTCGGCGGGCGGGTGGGCGACGACGCGGACGGCGGTGAGGCCGGCGGCGCGGGCCACCGAGCCCATGTGGGCCATGAGCAGGCGGCCGATGCCGAGCCCCTGGGCGGAGTCGGCGACGAAGGCGAGGTCGAGCTCGGCCTCGTCGAGCAGGAGGGCGTAGAAGCCGAGGACGCGGTCGTCCGCGTCGACGGCGACGTGGACCGGGTGGTGCTCGATGTAGGCCCCGCCGACCCGGTAGCCGTCGACCATGACGGCGTACGGCCCCCGGTAGGCGGCGGAGCCCCGGACGAGCCGGGTCAGCCGCTTGGCGTCGGCCGCGGTGGCGCGGCGGATGGTGATCTCGGACATGGGGCGAGTATAGGAACGCCTCCGAGATGCGGGCCTTACATTTCTGTGACGCCGGGGCGTCCGGGGGTGCCGGGGGCGGCGGTCAGCCGCAGGAGGGGCGCAGCGCGTCGGGGTCGATGCCGTCGAGGCGGGCGGCGAGGGCGCCGAGCCGGTCGCGCAGCTCGGCGATCTCCGCGAGGTCGAGGCCGGTGGCGGCGGCGATCCGGCGGGGCACGCCGAGGGCCCGCTCGCGGAGCCCGGCGCCGGCCGCGGTGGCGCGGACGGTGACGGAGCGCTCGTCCTCCGGGCTGCGCCTGCGCTCGACGTATCCGGCCGCCTCCAGGCGCTTGAGCAGCGGCGACAGGGTGCCGGAGTCGAGCCGCAGCCGCTCGCCGATGCCCTTCACGGGCAGTTCGCCGTGCTCCCAGAGGACGAGCATGACGAGGTACTGGGGGTAGGTGAGCCCGAGTTCCTTGAGCGCCTCGCGGTAGACGCCGTTGAAGGCGCGGGTCGCCGCGTGCAGCGAGAAGCAGATCTGGTGGTCGAGCCGGAGGAAGTCCTCGTCCGGGACCGTGTCGAGCGTCTCCATGCCCCCAGGGTACGCGAGGCACCCTCGTCACGCGATTCAGTTGTGCACAACTAAATAGTGCGCTACAAATGAGGGGCCACCCCTTCCCGAGGAAAAGGAACGGAAGACTTCATGGACGCCATCTACACCGCCGTCGCCACCGCCAACGGCCGCGAGGGCCGCGCCGTCAGCTCCGACGGCCACATCGACCTCCCCCTCGCCCACCCGCAGGCGCTCGGCGGCAACGGCCAGGGCACCAACCCCGAGCAGCTCTTCGCCGCCGGCTACGCCGCCTGCTTCGCCAGCGCCATGGGCGTCGTCGCCCGCCAGGAGAAGATCGACATCTCCGAGGCCTCCGTCACCGCCGAGGTCTCCATCGGCAAGGACGCCGCCGACGGCGGCTTCGGCCTCGCCGTCGTCATGCGCGCCGAGTTCCCCGACCACCTCCAGGGCGAGGCCGGCCTCGCCCTCCTGGAGAAGACCCACGCCTTCTGCCCCTACTCCAAGGCCACCCGCGGCAACATCACCGTGGACCTCGTCGTCGAGTAGTCCGCCGCGCCGTCCGCCGACTACTCCGGACGATTCCGGGGGAGGAACCCGTCGAACAGGGTGGCGACGTCTCCGGACCTCGCCATACCCTGGACGACAGGGCGAAGGCGCCCGAACTGCCCAGGCGCGATCGGGAGTCGGAGAAACACCGGAGCCGTGACGGGGGGGCTTTTGTACGACGAGGGCCACGGCGCCCACGCGTCGGATCTCACGCGTGAGCTCGTCGACCAGCTGAGCGCGGTACCGGGCCTGGAGACCACCGAGGGCCGCGGGCTCCTCATCGACACCCTGGCGGACCGCTTACCCTCGGCCGCCGACATCCCCCGCCACAACCGCCCCCGGTCCGGGATCCTGGAGATCGTCCGGTACTGCCGCCGCGAGCCGGGCGGACTGCACGAACTGGCCGCCGCCCTCGCCCTGTACGACCCCGGCTCCACCCCCGCCCTCCGGGTCCGCGAGCTGATCGCGGCCACCCCGCCGGCGGAGGTCCTCCCCGTCCTCCCCGACACCGAGACCCTCACGGTCACCGGCCTCCTCGCCCGCGTCCGCCACCTCGACGCGCACGGCCTGCTCTACGCGGCCGCCGACGGCCTCCCGCTGCCGGGCCGGCCCGTCGCCACCCTCACCGAGGCCTTCGACTACCTCACCCGCGCCAACACCCGCCCCGACGGCCTGCTCCCCACCATGGTCCTGGTCGAGCACGTGGCCGCCGGACTCGACGGCGGCGGCCCGGCCGACGCGCGGACGGCCGCCGAACTGCGCGAGTGGAACGACATCCGGGCCAAACGGCTCGAACGGCGCGCCGCGCTGGTGGCCGTGCGGACCGAGCTCTCCGAGCAGCGCCCGGCACAACCCGCCCCCGCCTGCGTCGTTGTCCAGTTGTGCAGAAGCGCCATGGACCCCGACCGCTACCTGCTGTCGCACTGGCGGCAGATGCGCCCCGGTCCCTGGCGGCCGGAGCGCGGCGAGGACCGGCTCGCCTCCCTCGCCGAGGTGCCCGCCGCCGTGGAGCGGCTGCTCCAGCGGGCCGAGCACGACTGGGCCCGGCAGCCGGGACGGCCCGTCCTGGAGTTCGTCCTCCCGGTCGACCTGCTGAACGAACCCCTGGAGTGGACCCAGGTCGCCTTCCGGCCGCACGCCTCCACCGCCCTCTGCCTCACCTACCCCGTCGTGCTGCGCAGCCTGGAGCGCATGCGGGCCAAGGAGTTCCACCGGCGCTGGCACAACCGCTGGCAGCGGGCGCTGGACAGCCCCGACACCACCTGCCACTGGGACACCGCCGGCGACCGCAACCACGACCGCGAGCGCTGGAACAGCACGCTGACCGCCGAGGAGCGGTACGTCTCCGTCGTCCTCAGCGCCCCGCCGCTGCCCACCGAGCGGGACCGGGACGGCAGCCACGCCTCCCTGGTCGAGGCCCTCTACGCGGGCGTGCCGATGGCCGTCTGGGACCGGCGCCCGGCGGCCCCCGCCGACTTCCGCAAACGGGCCAAACGGCTCCTCAGAGGAAAAGCGATCGAACTGCCGCAGCGCGTCCAGCAGTTGCGCAAGGACGCGGCCACCGCCGCCGCCGGGCAGCGGGACGTCCACGTGGGGCGGCACCTCGCCGTCCTCTTCGACGACCCCAACCGCCTCGTGGACTGGTCCGGTTCACCCGGGGCGGACCCCGACGGCGTCCGCGGCGGACACCACGAGGAGGGGGAGACATGAGCGGTGTCCACCACCCGGCCGAGAACGGCCGGACCACAGGCCCGGTGACCAGCCGCAGCTGGTGGATCTACCGGGGCACCGGGCAGCCGCTGGCCGACATCCGGCTCGGCGACGTGCTGCCGAAGCCACCCGGCTGGCGGAGCTTCGACGGCGGCCCGGTGCTGCCCCCGGTGCCGGCGAACAGCGCCGAGACCGACCGCAGGCTCGGCCGCGCCGGCCGCGCCACCCCGCGGCAGGACGCCCACGACATCGACCTGGTCAACACCGCGCTGCTGCTGCGCCGGCCGCTCCTGGTCACCGGCCGCCCCGGCATCGGCAAGTCCACCCTCGCCTATCTGGTCGCCCGCGAACTGGGCCTCGGGCGCGTGCTGCACTGGGGCATCACCTCGCGCAGCACCCTGCGCTCCGGGCTGTACGAGTACGACGCCATCGGCCGCGCCCAGGCCTCCCTCGGCCACCTCAGGCCCGGCGCCTCCCCCGCCCCCGTCCCCGTCCCGGCGCCCGCGCCGGACCCCGGGGCGGGCGCCGAGCAGGCGCCCGAACCCGGCGCCAGGATCGGCGACTTCGTGCGGCTCGGGCCGCTCGGCACCGCCCTGCTGCCGTACGAACTGCCGCGCGTCCTGCTCATCGACGAGCTGGACAAGAGCGACATCGACCTGCCCAACGACCTCCTGCACGTGCTGGACAACGGCACGTACACCATCCCCGAGCTGGTCCGCGCCCGCCGCCGGGAGCCGGTCTCCCACGTCCACACCGACGACCCCGAGGGCACCGTCCCCGTGGTCGACGGCCTGGTCCGCTGCCGGGCCTTCCCCTTCATCGTCATCACCAGCAACGGCGAGCGGCAGTTCCCGCCCGCCTTCCTGCGCCGCTGCGTCCGCCTCGACGTCTCGCCGCCCCGTGAGGACCAGCTCGCCGCCATGATCACCGCCCACTTCCAGGACCAGGAAGGCCGCCACGACCGGCTGGTCCAGGAGTTCGTGGAGCGCAGCAGGGACCACGGCGGACTCGCCGCCGACCAGCTGCTCAACGCCGTCTATCTGCGCACGGCCGGCGTCCGCGGCGACGACACGGCCTGGAACGAACTGCTCGACGCGCTCTGGCGCCGGCTGTCGGGGGCACCCTGATGGACGACGACGCCCGCTCCCTGCCCGAACCCTTCGAGGTGGCGGAGATCCTCTGGCTGCACGCCTACCAGAAGCTCGCGGCGGCGCTCCCCGAGTCCACCGAGCCGCCGCAGCCCCGGCCCAAGACCCCGCCCGAGCTGATCCCGCCGCCCCCCGGCCCGCCCGCTCCCCCCTTCGGCCAGGGGGACGATCCGCCCGGCCGGCCGGAGGCCGCCCCGCCCCCCGACCGCCGCCCCGGCACGCCTCCCCCGCCGGGCGGGCCGTCCGGCACCCCGCCCGGCGGACGGCCACCCCGGACCCCGGACCGCGTCGCGGGCGTCCGGCACGCCGTCCCCGTCGGGGCCGAGACCCTGCCCGACCTGCGGGACGCGCCGGACATCGGCCGCCGGCTGCGGCCGCTGAGACAGCTGGCGCCCTCCACGACCGAGGTCGAGCTCGACGAGGAGGCCACCGTCGAACGGGCCGCCGAGGACGGCCTCTGGCTGCCGTACACCCGGCCCCTCGGCGAACGCCGCTTCGACCTCGTCCTCGTCGTGGACGACCACGCCACCATGGCCATCTGGGAACAGACGGTCGCCGAGCTCACCGCCGTCACCGAACAGCTCGGCGCCTTCCGGGACGTCCGGGTCCACCGCCTCGGCCTGCGCGAGACCCCGGACGGCCCCCGGGCCGTGCTGCGCCGCCAGGGCGGGGACGACGATGCCGGCGGCGACCCCGCCGAACTGGTCGACCGCACCGGCCGGCGGATCGTCCTCGTCCTCACCGACGCCCTCGGCCCGCTGTGGCGCGGCGGCGCCGGCCAGGCCGCCCTGGAGCGGTGGGCGGCGGCCGGACCGACGGCGGTGGTCCATCTGCTCTCCCAGCGGGACTGGCACCGCACCGCCCTCGTCCCCTGGCGGGTACGGCTCCACAGCCCGCGCCCCGCCGCCCGCAACGACGAACTCTCCGTGCGCTTCCCGCCCGAGGAGCGCGACCCCTTCGCTCCGCCGCCCGCCACCTGGCGGATCCCGGTCCCCGTCCTCGGACTGGACGCCGACTGGCTGGGCCGGTGGGCCTCCCTGGTGGCCGGCGAGGTGTCCGGCTGGACGCCCGCCGCCGTCCTGCTGCTCGGCGCGGCCGAACGGGCCGCGCCCCCGCCCGAGGAACCGCCGCCCGTCCCCTCCCCGCCGAGCGTGCAGGAGCGGCTGCGCCGCTTCCGCAGCCACGCCACCCCCACCGCCTTCCGGCTCGCGACCCACCTGGCCGCCGCCGTCCTCGACCCGCTGCTCGTCCGGGACGTGCGGCGGCGGCTCGTGCCGGAGGCCCAACCGGTGCACGTGGCCGAGCTGTTCCTCAGCGGACTGGTCGAGGAGCCCGCCGCCGAGACCGACACCGGGCCCGCCGTCCCGGCGCCGCTCGACTTCGTCGCCGGGGCGCGCGAGGCGCTCCTGGCCGGCGCCATGCGCGCGGACACGGCGCGCGTGGCCCGCTCGGTCGCCGACTTCTTCGGCGACCGCTCCGAGGCGGCGCGCGGGCTGCGCGGCGCCCTCCTCACCCCGGAGCAGACGCCGGTCGCCCCGCCGACGCCGGAGAGCCTCCCCTTCCTCCGCGTCGAACTGGCGATCCTGCGCGCCCTGTCCGGCCCCTACCTCCAGCGGGCGAACCGGATCAGCGCGGCCCTGGAGGGCAGTTCCCCGGGAGTGTCCGTCATGGAGGACCCTCCCTCTGTGGTCCACGATGTCCCCATCAATCCCGTAGATCCCGACATGGACGGCCTCATGACCGACATCACCGCCTCTCAGCAGCCGACCGAGAACACCCCGACCGTCAACGGCTCCCCGGGGACCTCGATCCCGGCGCCGAGTCCCGGCGCGGTGCCGGAGCCCGTCCCCGTCCGCCCGGCCCCGCACGACGGGACGCCCGCTCCCGCCGCGGCCCGGCCGGGCGCGAGGCAGCGCCAGGCCGTCCCCGCCATCTGGGGCAACGTCCCCCCGCACAACCCGAACTTCGTCGGCCGCGAGTACCTCCTCGACCAGGTCCGCGAACAGCTGCTCACCGGCGACACCTCGGCGGTCCTCCCGCACGCGCTGCACGGCATGGGCGGCGTCGGCAAGTCGCAGATCGCCATCGAGTACGTCTACCGCTACGCGCACGACTACGACATCGTCTGGTGGATCCCCTCCGAGCAGCCGACGATGATCCTGACCGCGCTCACCGAACTCGCCCAGCGGATGGGCCTGAACGTGAGCAACGAGGCCAACCAGGCCGTCCCCGCCGTCCGCGAGGCGCTGCGCCGCGGCGCCCCGTACGACCGGTGGCTGCTGGTCTTCGACAACGCCGAGAACGTGGAGGCGGTCCGCCCCTACTTCCCCACCGGCGGCACCGGCAAGATCCTCATCACCTCACGGAACCAGGAGTGGGACCGGGTGGCCAGGACGCTCTCCGTCGACATCTTCACCCGGGAGGAGAGCAAGGCCCTCCTCCGCCGGCGCGCCCGCGACCTCAGCGACACCGACGCCGACCTGCTCGCCGAGGCGCTGGGCGACCTCCCCCTCGCCATCGAGCAGGCCGCCGCCTGGCAGGCCGTCACCGGCATGGCGGTCCCCGAGTACCTGCGGCTGATCAAGGAGAAGATCGCCGAGCTGATGCTCGAACTGGTGCCGTCGCCCGACTACCCCATGTCGGTCGCGGCCGCCTGGGACGTCTCGCTGCGCCAGCTCGAACAGCGCAACCCGGCGGCGCTCCAGTTCCTCCAGGTCTGCTCCTTCTTCGCCCCCGAACCGATCTCCCGCTCGTTCTTCAACAACTCGCGGACCACCACCATCGCCCCCGAGCTCAACGAGGCGCTGCGCGACCCGATCCGGCTCAACCGGGCCATCCGCGAGATCAACATCTACGCCCTGGCCCGCATCGAGCACCGCCACAACACCATCCAGCTGCACCGGCTGGTCCAGGCCGTGCTGGTCAACCGCATGTCCCCGCAGCAGCAGGCCGACATGCGGCACGGCGCCCATCTCCTGCTCGCCGACGCCAACCCGAACAACCCCACCTCGCGGGCGCTCTGGCCGCGCTACCAGCAGCTCCTTCCCCATGTGACGGGCTCGCGGGCGGTGGAGTGCGAGGACCCGTGGGTGCGCCGGCTGATCCGCGGCATGGTGGAGTTCCTCCACACCTGGGGCGACCACGCGGGCGCGGCGGCGATGGCCCGCGAGGCGCTGCGGATCTGGACCGAGAAGTTCGGCGCCGAGGACCAGCAGACGCTCCAGATGGCGAAGTGGCTGGCCTTCGTGCTGCGCGCGCTCGGCGAGTACCAGGAGGCCGCCGCGATGATGGAGCGGACGGCCGACACGTACATCCGGACCATGGGCGAGGACCACGAGGGCACCCTCGACGCGCTGATCCAGCTCACCAGCGGGCTGCGGCTGCGGGCCGAGATGGCGCGCGGCCTGGAGATCGACCGCTCGGTGTACGAGCGCTCGCTGCGGGCCTTCGGCGAGGAGGACCCGGCCACCCTCAGGGCCGCCCACAACCTCGGGATCGGGCTGCGCCTGATGGGCCTGTACGAGGAGGCCAGGACGGTCGACACGGAGACCGCCCGGCTGCGGGCGCTCCACATGGGCGAGAACCACGCCACGACCCTGAACACGCTCACCGGTCTGTCCATCGACATCCGGGAGACCGGCGACTACCTGGAGGCCGCCGCCCACCAGGAGAGCGTCTACGCCCGGCAGAGCGCCGCCTTCGGCGAGGACGCGCCCTCCGCCCTCGGCGCCGCGCGCGTCCTGTCGGTGTGCCGCCGCCGGGCCGGCGACCACGAGGGAGCGCTGGCGCTGGCCGAGTCGGTGTGGTCGAAGTTCGTGGACCGGTACGGCCCCGACCACCCGGACGCGGTCGCCTGCGCCGCCAACCTGGTGGTGGACCTGCGCCAGGACGGCCAGTTGCAGCGGTCGCGGGAGCTCGCCGAGGCCACCATCGACCGGTACACCGCGAAGCTCGGCGGCCACCACCCGTACACCCTGTCGGCCCGGGTCAACCTCGCCCTCACGCTGCGGCAGATGGACGAGCTCGCGGCCGCCCGGGAGCACCTGGACGCGGCGCTGCCGGGGCTGCGCGACTCGCTGGGCGAGGAGCACGTCCTCACCATGACGGCGGCGGTCGGCATGGGCAGTCTGCTCGCCGACGAGGGCCGGCACGAGGAGGCGCTGGCGCTCGACGCGCGGACCCTGGAGCTGCTGCGGGACGGCTTCGGCGAGACCCACCCGACCACCCTGGCCTGCGCCACCAACGTGGTGCTCGACCTGCGGGCGCTGGGCCGGGACGCGGACGCGACGCCGCTGCACACCGACACGCTGGCGCGCTTCCGCGAGCGGCTCGGCGAGGAGCACCCGGCGACGGTGGCGTCCGCGAGCGGCCGCCGGGCGGACGTGGACATCGCGCCCGTGCCGTTCTAGGGCGCGTGCGGAGGGCCGGCCGGACCCGTCGGGGTCCGGCCGGCCCTCCGTCGTCTCCGGCGCCCGGTCAGGCGCGGGGCGCGGGCTCGCCCCCGGCGGACGGGTCCGGTACGGGCCCCGCCGGGGCGGGGCCGGGGACGGTCTCGGGGCCGGACCAGATCTCCGGCGTGCCCCCGCCGGTGCGGCTGCCCTCCCTGGGGGCGGGCAGCGGGTCGGCCGGGTGGCGCAGGAGCCGGATCATCGGCCCGGCGGCGGCGGTGGTGACCAGGGCCATGACGACCAGGAGGGCGTACAGCCGGGGACCGATCACACCGGCCTGGAGGCCGACGTTGAGCACGATCAGCTCGGTGAGGCCCCGGGTGTTGAGCAGCACCCCGATCAGCAGCGACTCGCGCCAGGGCAGCCGTCCGGCCCGGGCGGCGAAGGCGCCGGCGGCCACCTTGCCGACCACGGCGGCGGCGATTATCACCGCGAGGAGCAGCAGGTCGGAGGAGCGCAGCCCGTCGAGGACGACGGCCATGCCGGAGACGGCGAAGAACATCGGCAGCAGCAGCCCGCCGGTGTCCTGGAGGGGGCGCAGCAGCCGTCCGTCCGGGGCGCCGTCGGGCCTGCGGGGCATGATCACGCCGGCGAGCAGGGCGCCGAAGATGACGTGCAGGCCGAGGGCGTTGGTGGCCCAGGCGGAGGCGAGGGCGACGGTGACGGCGACCGGGACCTGGCGGGAGACGGGGGTGCCGGGGCGGCCGATCCAGCGTGCCATCAGGGGGCGTACCGCGAAGAGCATCAGCAGCACGTAGACGACGAGGAGGACGGCCTTGACGGCCCACTCGCGGGCCGAGCCGTGCACCCCGCCGACGAGGACGACGGCGAGGACGGGCCAGCTCAGCGCGTCGATGACGCCGGCGGAGGCCATCGCGACGGTGCCGGGCCTGGTCCCGGCGAGGCCCTGGTCCTTGATGATGCTGGCGAGGACGGGGACGGCCGTGACCGACAGGGCGATCGCCATGTAGAGGAGGAAGGTGAGGTCGGTCGGCCGGTCGCCGTTGGCGGCGGCGAAGGGGCCGGGCAGGAGGAGCACGATCGCGGCGCCGAGGAGCATCGGGAGGACGAAGCCGCTCACCGAGACGGTGGTCACCGAGCGTTGCCCCCGGAGCATCCCGAGGTCCAGTTCGTAACCCACGGCGAACAGGAAGAAGACGAGCGCCACTTGGGCGAGGGCGTTCAGGATCGGCTGGATCTCGGTCGGGAAGAGCGTCTCGTGGACACTGCCGGGGACCAGACCGAGCAGACTGGGCCCCAGGGCGATACCCGCGAACAGCTGTCCCACGACGGGGGGTTGACCGATTCTTCGGGCGAGCGCGCCGAGCGCGTGGGAGGCGGCGACGACCACCGCGAGAGCCGCGACGACGTGCGTGACGACGGAATCCGAACTCACCGGCGATCCCCTTCCGGCCCGCCTCCCCGTTGGGGCACGGCCCCTACGGAGTGTAGCCGCCCGGCGGCCAAGTGACCTATCGTGGAAGCCGTTTGGCCTAGACGGCCGTGGACGGGGGGTCGCACGTGACGACGGTGCTGTTCGTACACGGCACGGGGGTGCGCGAGCCGGGGTACACCGCCTCGCTGGAACGGGTCAGGGAGGGGATCGCGGCGGTCCGCCCCGAGGTGGCCGTGGCCCCCTGTTACTGGGGCGGGAGCGCGGGCTCTGACCTGCGCGCGGGCGGCCTGTCGGTCCCGGGGTACGGCTCCGGGCGCGCCGCGCCGGGTGCGGAGGGGGACGCCGGGGACGTCGAGTTCTGGGGCCTGCTCTATCTGGACCCGCTGCTCGAACTGCGGCTGCTCGCCTCGGAACCCGGCGGGCGGACCGAGCTGGCGCCCGGCGCCGCACCCCCGGGCGAGGGCCTCAGGGCGGCGGCCGTGGCGCTCGCCGGGGACGACGCCCTGCGCGGGCCGCTCGACGCGGCGGGGATCGGCGGGGAGTTCGCCGCGGCCGTGGCCGCCGTGCTCACCTCACCGGACTGCCGGGACTTCCTGCGCTCCCCCGTGGCCGACGCCGAACCGGACGCCCTCGCACGGGCGTTCACCGCCGAGGCGGTCCGCCGGACGGCCGAGCGCGCGGCCGCCCCGCCGGCCTTCGACGGCGCCGCCCGGGACGCCGTCGTGGAGCGGATCACCGCCCTGCTCCCCGGCGACGGGGCCGGCGCCCACCGGGGGCCGGTGACCCGGCGGGTGGGGAAGCTCGCCGGGCGGCTCGTCCTCGGGCTCGCCTCGGCGCAGGCGGTGAAGCGGCGGTCGGCGCTGACCGACGCCGCCCACCCGGCCGCCGGGGACGTGCTGCTCTACCTGGCGCGCGGCGAGGCGATCCGGGAGGCCGTCGCCACGGCCGTCGCCGCCGCGGAGCCGCCGGTGGTGGTCCTGGCGCACAGCCTCGGCGGCATCGCCTCCCTCGACCTGCTGGTGCTGCGGGCGCTGCCGGAGGTGGCGCTCCTGGTCACGGTCGGCTCGCAGGCGCCGTTCCTGTACGAGCTGGGGGCGCTGCCGAGCCTGGAGCACGGCGCCCCGCTGCCCCCGCACGTACCGCCGTGGATCAACGTGTACGACCGCCGCGACCTGCTGAGCTACCTGGGCGCCGGGATCTTCCCCGGCCGGGTGCGGGACGTCGAGGTCGACGGGCGGCAGCCCTTCCCGCTGGCGCACAGCGCCTACTGGGGCAATCCGGAGCTGTACCGGCTGCTCGCGGCGGAGCTGCCGTGACGCCGGCCCGACCGGAGCGGACGCACGCCCTGGTCGTCGGGGTGGAGCGGTACGCGGCGGGTCCGGCGTGGGACCTGCCGGGCCCGGCGGCGGACGCCCGCCGCTTCGCCGCCTGGCTGCGGCGGCGCGGGGTGCCGGCGGAGCGGATCTCGCTGCTCCTGGCGCCGCTGCCGGGGGCGGGCGGGCCGGCCGGCGACGTCGCCGAGGGGCCCGCGGGGCGGGAGGCGGTGCAGGAGGTGCTGACCCGCCGGCTGCCCGCCCTGGAGGGCGATCTGCTGTGGGTGTTCTGGGGCGGCCACGGCGTCACCGACCCGCGGGGCCACCGCCGGCTCTTCTACGCCGACGCCACCGGGGACGACCGGCGCAACCTCGACCTGGACGCCTGGCTGACCGCCTTCACCACCGATCTCTTCCCCGGCTTCCCGCGCCAGATCTGGGTGGTGGACTCCTGCCAGACCTTCGTGGAGGACCTGGGCTTCGCCCGCGCGCTCCCCGCCGAACTGCCGCCGGGCGGCGAGCGGCTGCCGGGCCGCGCGCAGTCCGTGCTGCTCGCGGCCGGTCCCGGCCAGCGGGCCGGGAACGATCCCGTACGGCAGACCGGGGCGTTCTCCGAGGTGGTCCTCGCCGCCCTGGACGCGGCGGACGGGGCGGTGTGGCCGCCGGACCCGGACGGGCTCGCGGAGACGGTCGCGGCGCGGTTCACCGGGCCGGGGGCCGCCGCCGGGACGGGCCAGCGGCCCACCACGATCCGGTACGTCTCCGCGGCGGGCGACGAGCGGCTCCTCACCGTCCCCGCGCCCCGGAGCGCCGGGCGGGAGGTGCCGGACGCGGCGCTGTCCGAACTCATCGGGGTGCTCAGCGCCGCGCCGGGCATGGCGGACCACCAGCAGCGCCAGCTCATCGTGACCATGCTCCCCGTCGAACTGGCCGGTTCCATCCCCCGGTTCGGGGCGCCCCGGCCGGACATCGTCTCCATCGTCCGGTCCTGCCGCCGCCACCCCGGCGGCCTGGCCGCCCTCGTCGAGGCGGTCGCGCTGATCGGGGCGGGCACCCCGGAGGAGGAGGCGGTGACCCGGTGGGCGGGACGCTGGCTTTGGCCGGATTCGAGGGGTTGACCGCCCTGATCACGCCCTTCCCGAACCACCCGGCCTGGGTCATCATGAAAGGTGACGGGGTTCAGCGTGGTGAGGGGGAACCGATGCACACGCCCACGGAGCAGATGGGATCCGAACTGGTCGATCTGAGCGAGGTCCCCCTGTCGGCCCTCCGCACCCAGGACCCCCTCCTGCACGCCCCCGCCCTCGACCGGCTGCTGCGTCAGATCGAGCGGCCCCGGATCAACTTCGGCGGAGGAGGCGGCGAGGGACCCTCGGGCGACTGACGGTCCCGGAGCCCAGGGTGCAGTACGCCACAGGCCACGGGCCCGCCCGCGCCGCGCACCACCTCGTCCCCACCGAGCACTTCGACGCCCTCGCCGCGGGCCGGGGCGACGCCGGCGCCGTCCGCTTCCTGTCCACCACCGAGTACAGCCGGCGGCTCCTGCTGCTGCGGGCGCTGCTCGACGGCGCGGCGCGGACGCCCGGGGCGCTGGGGCCGCTGCCGTCCCCGGACAGCGCCTGGGACGCGCTGACGGCGGCCCAGGAGCGGGCGCCTGCGGAGTTCCGGGAGCTGCTGCTGCATCCCCAGGTCGGCGCCTGGCTGGCCTACGGGCTGCGCCGGCTGCACCACACGGCCTGGGGAGACGGGCCGCTCTGGACCGACCTCGGGCAGCTCTTCGCGTTCTGCGCCGCCGCCTCGGTCCGGGCCGGGCTGCCGCTGCGCACCACGGTGCCGCTGCGCGACGGCGCCGTGATGTTCCCGGCCCTGGGGCTCGCCCGGCTGCCGGGCCGCCCCCGCTGGGCGACGGCGGAGGTGGCGGTGGAGGCGGGCCGGCTGACCGTGGAGCCGCACCGCGAGGCCGTGGGTCCGCCCCGGGGCCGGCCGGGCGGCGACGCGCCCGGGTGGCTGGGGCTGCGCCGGCTGCGGGCCCCGGTGGCGGGGCGGGCGGCGGAGGTGTGGCTCGACGACCTGGACCCGTACCGGGACCTGAGCCGGACGCTGCCGCCGGAGCGGCTCGCGCCGGAGCGGGCGGCCCGCTGGGAGGAGGGGTTCGGGCAGGCCCTCCGGGTCCTGGAGGAGTGCGATCCGGAGGCGGCGGGGGCGCTCGCCGAGGGGCTGCGCAGTCTGACGGCGGTCGGCGGGCCGCCGGGCGGGGCGGTCCGCACCATCTCCTCCGACGACGCCTTCGGGGGGCTGCTGCTGTCGCTGCCGCCGGACCCGGTGGCCTTCGCGGTGGCCCTCGTCCACGAGTTCCAGCACAACAAACTGGGCGCGCTGATCCATCTGCTGACGCTGGAGCGGGACGACGGGCAGCCCCGGCACCACGCGCCCTGGCGCAACGACCCCCGCCCGCTGAGCGGGCTGCTGCAGGGCGCGTACGCCTTCCTGGGGATCACCGAGTTCCGCTCCCGCCACCTGGACCGGGTGGAGCGGGCCGGGCGGGCCGCCGCCGAGTTCGAGTTCGCGCTGAGCCGCCGTCAGACCCGGGAGGCGGTGCGCACCCTCGCCGCCGATCCCGCGCTCACCGCCCACGGCCGCCGCTTCGTGGCGGGCATGGCCGCCCGCCTGGACGCCTGGGAGGCCGACGCGCGGGTCCGGCCGGGCGTCGACGCGTGGGCCGCGCTCGCCGCCACCGACCACCGCACCGAGTGGCGGGTCCGCCACCTGGCCCCCGCCCCCGCCGACGTACGCGCCCTGGCGAGCTCCCACCGGGCGGGGCTCGCCCCGCACGCGGTGGCCGCCGCCACCCTCGCCCCCGACCCGGACACGCCCTGGTCGCACCCGCGCACCCGGCTGATCCGCCGGCTCCTCGCCCCGCCCCGGGACCCCGCCGCGCCGCCCGCCACCGAACCGCCCTGCCCCGCGGACCTGGCCCTGCTCTCCGGCGATCCGGCCGCCGTCCCCGCCTACACCCGGCTCCTCGCCGAGGACCCGGAATCGCCCGAGGCCTGGACCGGCCTGGTCCTCGCGCTCGCCACCGCCGCCCCCGCGACCCGGCCCCTGCTCCACCGCCCCGAGCTCCTGCGCGCCCTCCACCGCGAACTGCGCGCCACTCCCCCGGACCGGCTGGCCCGCTGGCTCACGGGCGCGCCGCGGTGAGCCACTCGGCCGTCCGGCGCATCAGGGCGGTGGAGGCGCCCGCTTCCGCGTGGCCCATGGCCGCCTCGACCCAGAGGCGTGCGGAATCGCCGGCCGCCTCCTTGAGGGCGCGGGCCGTCGCGAGGGGGTAGTAGGGGTCCCGGTCGCCGTGGATCAGGAGGAGCGGGGTGGGGGCGACCTTCGGGACCGCGTCCAGGGGGGACTCCGTCGCCGGGTCCCACGGGACGGGAGAGAGGCGGGTGCCGGTCGCGAGCCGCAGGGCGGCGCGGCCGGGGCCGGTCGAGGTCAGCCCCTGCACCAGGCGCATCCGCCGGGTTCCCCGGTACTGCCAGCGGGCCGGCGCGCTGACGGCCACCGCGGCGTCCAGCAGGCCCGGTTCCGCCGCGGCCAGGCGGATGGCGCACGCCGCGCCCATCGAGAAGCCGACCGCCGCCACCCTGGCGTGGCCCCGCGCGCGGGCGAACTCCACGGCGGCCGCGAGGTCGTGGACCTCCGCCGCGCCGCCCGTGGAGAGGCCCGACGAGCGGCCGTGGCCCCGGAAGTCGAAGGTCACCACCGACGCGGCGCGGTGGAGCTCCGCCGCAAGGCCGCGGAAGGCCTTGCCGTGGCGGCTGCCCGCGAAGCCGTGCGCCATGACGACGCAGAGGTCCGAACCGGCCGGACCGGGCAGATGGGCGGCGTCGAGCCGTTCGCCGTCGCGGGTCGGCAGGGTGATGCGCACGTGGTCCTCCGGTCGGTCGGGCGGGGGCGGGCCGTCCCCGGCGGGATGAGCGCCGAGGACGGCCCCGTACGGTCCGGCCGTCAGGTCCAGTTGCCCAGACCGATGGCCGACGAGCCCTCGAAGAGCTGCTCGCGGAGCATCACCCGACGCACCTTCCAGGTCGCCGTGCGCGGGAACTCGTCCCAGCGGATGTGGATCGGCTCCGCCATCGCCGGCAGGTCGGCGGTGACGCGGGCCCACGCCGCCGCGGTGACCGGCTTGTCGCCCTGCGTGCTGTAGACGGGCTGCGGCTTCGAGCCGGCCACGGCCAGCACGATGACCTCGGTCGTCTCCGGCAGCCGGTCGAGGAGGACGTCCTCGATCTCCAGCGCGCTGCCGCCGGGGATCCGGTCGATCTCGCGGTCGATCAGCCGGACGGCGCCCCAGCGGTTGATCAGCGCCAGGTCGCCGAGGTTCCACCACTGGCCGTCGCGCTTGTTGTCGTGGCGCTCCTGCTCGCCGACGTACGCGAGACAGCGGCCCGGCGCGGAGAACTGGATCAGGCCGACCTCGCCGCGGCGCACCGGCCGTCCGGTGGCCGGGTCGAGGGCCCGGATCTTCCCGAAGCCCGGGACCGGCCAGCCGAGCACCTGGGTGGGCGGCGGCCGGTGGCCGCGGCGCTTCACCGAGCCGCGCAGATACGGGCGGATCGCCACCGCTCCGGCCTCGGTCTGGCTCCACGACTGCACCCAGACGGGCAGCTTGCGGTCGGTGGCCGCGAGGAAGGTCCGCACGGTCCGGGTGTGGATGGCGTCGAAGGAGTTCACGTAGACGCGGACGTTCCGGAAGGGCCGCTCGGGGTCGCGCGCCAGCTCCTCCCAGGCGAGGAAGGCGTTGGGCAGCGTCTCGACCAGCGTCGGCCGGTGCTCGACGAGCAGTTCGCGCACCCGCGGCGAGAGCGGGTCGGACATCATGACCAGCTTGGGCGCGACCGTCGCGAGCGGCAGCAGTCCGGTGATGACCCGCTGGTGGGAGTACGGCTCGCAGAAGGCGACCGTGTCGTCCTCCCGCAGCCGGAAGAACGGCCAGCGCTCGGCCTCCACCAGGGCCAGCGAGTACAGCGACTCGGCCGAGTGCATCACCAGCTTGGGGATGCCGGTGGTGCCGGAGGTGTGGGTGATGACCATGGGCTCGTGGTGGGCGCGCAGCGCCGGTGCGGGCACCGGGCCGCCGCCGAGCTCCGCGAACACCCGGAGGTCGGGCCGGTCCTGAGGCACCTCGCCGAGGCACGCCGTGGCCTCGGTCAGCTCGGCGAGGGTGTCCTTGTCGAGCCGCATGCGCTCGACGGTCACCGCGTCGGTGATCAGGTACGGCCGCTCCAGGCGGCCCAGCATCACGGTGATCGTCTCGTGCGGGTGGTTGTTGGTGATCAGCGCGGGCACGGCGCCGATGCGGGCGGCGGCGGAGGCGAGGAGCGCCACGTCCAGGTGGTTCTCCTTGACGACGGCCACCCGGTCCCAGGGCCGGACGCCGAGCGCCACCAGCTTGACGGCGAGCTCGTCGACGAGGGCCGCCCACTGGCGGTAGCTGCGCTCCCGGGGGCCGTCCGGGTCCACGTCGGGGGCCCGGTCGACGATCACCGGGTTGCGCGGGTTGCGCTGTGCGGCGAGGTGCCACACCTCGCCGATCCGCCCGGTGATGGGCATCCGGGAGAAGGGCGTGAGGCGCTGCCGGAAGCGGGTCGGGGCGTAGTCCGTGAGGAACTTCGGGAGCGTACGCACGGAGGATGTCGAGGTCATGTCAGTCTCGATTCATGGGGGCCGGGGCGACACCGGCGGCGCTGATGTGGGCGGCCATCGCGTCGAGGGAGCCGATGACCGACTCCTCCACGTCGTCGTCCCAGACATGGCCGAGCTCGTCCTCGATCGCGACGAGGAACTCGAGCAGCTTCACGGAGGTCAGGCCGAGCCGGCGCAGCGAACCCGGCCCGGTGTCGGTGACGGGCCCCTCCAGCACGTCGGCGGCGACGTGCTCCAGGAGGGCCACGAGGCGTTCGAGGACGGCGTCCTCGTCCGTCAGGGTGCTCATCGGCCCTTCCCTTCGGTCGCGGGGGCGGTCCACGGGGCGGGGAACGTCCCCTCCTCCACCGAGGCGACGAAGCGCGCGACGGCGTCCTGGAACGCCTCCGGCTGCTCGAAGTACGGCAGGTGGCCGCACTCCCGGATGATCTCCACCGCCGCGCTCCGCATGATCGCCGCGGTGGCGTCGAGCGTCGACTCGGTGGTGGAGAAGTCGTCGTCGCCGGAGAGCAGGAGCGTGGGCGCCTCGATGGAGGTGAGCCGCTCCACCTGGTCGCCGGCGCCGAGCGCCTCGCGCAGGTTGGCGCGCAGCTGGGCCGCCGAGTTGATGGCGAGGAATCGTTCCCTCAGGGCGAGATACGCGCCCGATCCGCCCTCGGCGATCGCCTTGTCGCCGAACACCAGCGGGTAGATCAGGTCGAACAGGGCGCGCGGGCCGCCCGCGTCCAGCGCCGCCAGCCAGGACTTGGCGACGCGCCGGCGGCGCGAGGAGCCGCGGGGGCTGAACGGCGGCCCGACCAGGACCAGGCCCGCCACCCGCTCGGGGTGGGCGTTGGCGAAGTCCCGGCAGATCAGCGTGGAGATGGAGGTGCCGACGAGGTAGGTGCGCTCGATGCCGAGGTCGTCGAGGAGCGACTTCAGGTCCTCGGTGTGCTGCGCGAACTCCGCGGGCTGCCCCTCGGAGGCGCCCTGGTTGCGCAGGTCGTAGGAGAGCAGCCGGTGGTCGCCGGCGAGGTTCCCGGTGAAGTTCCGCCAGGCGGTGCTCACCACGTAGATCGTCGACACCAGGGTGACGACCGGTCCCCCGGTGCCGCGCAGCTCGTAGTAGAGCTCGCTGCCGTCCTCGGTGCGGTGCAGCGCCTGCCGGCCGTCGTAGGCGAGGTCCCACGACTCGATGCCCTTGACGTGCATGGTCAGTCTCCTCTCAGCCCGCGGCGGTCCAGGTACCAGCCCATGAAGTCCGCGAGTCGCTCCGGGGGCAGGGGGTGGTCGAGGACGTCGTCGCCGACGAGCTTGTTCACGTTCGCCAGGTCGAAGTCCTTCGAGCCGTGGATGTACGAGCGGTAGAACTCCAGGCGCTCGTCGACGCGTTCGTCGATGAGCGTGAACTCCTCCGCGTCCGTCACGTACACGGGCTTGCGGATGGCGAGGAGCTCGCACAGCACGGAGAGCGACTCGCCGACCGTGGGCTGGCGTGAGTTGGCCAGGTGGTAGACGTCCGAGTCGCCGTCGGCGAGGCTCACGCCGACCGCCGCCGCGACCACCCGGTCCACGGGGATGAAGTTGATCCGCGCGTCGGCGGCGGCGCGGATCCGCAGCGGCCGGAAGACCAGCATGTCGCCGAGGTGCCGGCGCACTTCGGCGCGGGCGGCGGACAGGCCGTTCACGAAGCCGTACATGCCGGTGAAGCTGGTCGCGGCCAGGGTGCGGCTGTGGCCGATGACGATGCTGGGGCGCAGGATCCGGGTGCGTTCGAAGCCGCCGGCGAGGACCACCGCCTCCGCCTGGATCTTGCTGTGCTCGTACGCGTTGTTGCTGGTGGTGCCGGCGGGCACGGGCCGCGCCGGGATCCAGCCGGTCCGCTCGCCCGCGACGTACGCGGTGCTCACGTAGTTGAAGCGGGGCGCCCCCAGCGCCTCGGCGAGGGCCACGACGTGCCGGGTGCCGTCGAGGTTGTCGCGCAGGATCTCGTCCTTGTGGCGCTCCTCGAAGTCCAGCGAGGCCGCGGCGTGCCAGACCTCGTCGACGTCCGGCAGGCCCGTGGTGTCGACGCCGCAGCGTTCCTCGGTGACGTCGCCGGCCACCGCCCGGCAGCGGGTGGCGAAGAGCGGGATCAGGTCCTGCTCGCCGTACGCCTCCGCGGCCGCGGTGAGCGCGGCGTCGAGGCGCTGCCGGGCGGGGCGGCCCGGCCGTTCCCGGACGACGCAGGTGAGGTCGGCGTCGGTCCGGCGTAAGAGTTCCAGGACCAGCGCGGCGCCGACGAAGCCGGTCGCGCCGGTCACGAGGTGGTGCGCGGTCATATGACCTCCTCCGTGAGGGACGGCCAGTTCGCCCGGTCGTCTCCGTGGGCGTGGACCAGGGCGAGGGCGACGCGCTCCAGGCCGAAGGCGGTGCACGCGCTGTGCGCCGTGCCCCGCCCCGCGTAGGCGATGGCAAACCGGGCGCCCAGGTGGTCCTTGTGGTAGTTGGCCGAGGCGATGGCCGTGCCCTCGTCGTCGTCGGCGACCTTGGCGACGAACTCGTACTTGAGGGACTGCTCCAGCTGGCTGGCGCGCATGAACCGCCCGCCGGGACCGAAGAACGGGTCGGTCGCCGACTGCACGGAGACCTTCACGCCGAGCCGCGAGAAGAGCGCCTCGCCGCGGGCGATCCACTCGTCCCGCCAGTCGACGGTGGTCTCGGGGTCGCCGACCCTGACGAACTCGCGCATCCGGAAGGTGCGGAAGCGCCCGAGTTCGGTGGTCGACTCGTGCCGGTAGCAGTAGCCGGCCACGTCCACCTGCGCGGGCTCGGTCAGCTCCCGGTCGGCGAAGGACGGGTAGACGCTGTAGCAGGCGGCGGGGGCCAGGGCCACGCCGGAGGAGGAGGGGCCTTCGGCCCGGTCGGATCCCTCGGCCAGGGCGTGCACGGTGCCGAGGAGGTGCGGGAAGGACTCGGCGTACTCCGCGCGTTCGAGGAGTGCCTGGGGGACGACCGGCGGATACCAGACGGGGCCCGGCGAGGGCACCGCGCCCGCGGTGTTCAGGGCCTGCTGTAATCCGGCGATCACCTCCTCGAAGCGCGGGGTGAGGCCGAGGGCGCCGGGCAGCCCCGTGGGGGCGGTCCAGCCTTGGTGCGTCCGCTCGTACGCGGTCATGCGTCGATCACGCTCCCTCCGAGGAGCAGGAGTTGGGAATTGGACTGGTCCAGACGGGAGTTGGCGATCATCAGCCGGGCCGAGTGGAGGTCCCGCAGATGGCGGGCGACCGAATGGGGGCCGGACTCGCCGTAGCCGGCCATGCCGCAGATCTCCAGGGTCTGTTCGACCACCCGCAGGCAGCCGGTGGACACGGAGGTCTTCAGGGCGTTGGCCCGTACCGTGATCGCGGTGGTGTCGGCGTCCGGCTCGGCGGTGAACCGGGTGTAGTCCGCGCCGAACTGCCGTACGGAGTCCTGCAGGACGCGCAGCGAGGCGTACGCCTGCCCGAGGCGCGGGTCGTCCACGACGGTGCCGGAGCGCAGCTGGGCCCGGGCGCGGGCGCGGGCGAACGACGCGGCGCGGCGCACCGCGTCGGCCGCGATGCCGGTCCACACCCCGGCCCACAGCAGGTGCGACAGCGGCACCATGCAGCGGGTCGCGATCTCGCCGAACGGCACGGGCAGCACCTGGGCGGCGGGGACGCGGGCGGAGAGGGAGTGCGCGGGGCTGGAGGTGCCGCGCATCCCCAGGGTGTCCCACTCGCCGGTCCGGGTGAGCCGGGCCTGATCCGCCCTGACCAGCACCAGCACCTGGTCGGTGGGCGCGGCGTCCGGGCGGGCGCGGGCCGTGACGAGGAAGGCGTCGGCGTACCCGCCGTAGGAGACGGTGGTGGCCTCCTTCTCCAGGAGCAGTTCCGCGCCGTCCGGCACCAGCGCGCAGCGGCTCTCGCGCAGGCTGCCGCCGACCCCGGCCTCGGAGGTGACGGAGGCCACGAGCAGCTGTTCGGCGCAGGCCTCCCGGAGGTAGGCGACGAGCTCCGGCGACGTGCCGGCGGCGCCCGCCAGGCAGGCGAGCTGCAGCTGGTGCATGGCCCAGACCATGGCGGTGGAGCCGCAGCCGCCGCCCAGGACGGCGGCCAGCGCGGCGAGTTCGTCCGGGCCCAGGCCGTGGCCGCCGTACTCCTTCGGGACGGCGGCGGACAGCAGCCGCTCCGCGCGGAGGGCGGCGACCGGCTCGGCGGGGAACGCGGCCTCGCGGTCGGTGGCGCGTGCGTGCTCGGCGAGGACCTCGCGGGCGCGCAGCGCGGCCTCGCGTGCCTCGGCGTACGACAGCACGTGGTCGGAGGCCGTCACCGGGCGGCTCCCGACGTGCTGCCGGTGATGTCCAGGAGGACGTCGTTGAAGTGGCCGATCGAGCTGAACAGGGCCCGGCCCACGTGCTGTTCCGGGATCTCCACGCCGAGCGTGTCCTCCACGGAGAGCAGGACGCGGACCGAGTGGAGCGAGGTGAGGCCGATCGCGTACAGGTCGGCGTCGCGGTCCACCTCCAGGGCGGTGTCGCCCAGGTCGGAATGGGTGACGAGCGCCTCGCGGATGACGGCGTCGTACTGCCGTGCGGTGTCGTTCATCAGTTCCTCTTCACCGGGCCTGTGCGGCGAGGGCGGACACGAGCGCGTCCACCGCCTCCGTCAGGCGTGCTTCTCTGTCGCCGAGGTCGGCCAGCATGCGCAGGAGCCGGGCGCGGCCCGTGGCGCTGCCGCCGCTCTCGCGGGACAGGGTGTGCAGCAGGTACCAGCGGCGGGAGAGCGAGGTGAAGCCCTCCGCCACGGCGGCCGCCTCCTCGCCGGAGCCCGCTTCGCCCGCCAGCCGCTTGAACAGCTGCCCCAGGTAGAGCCGTTCGGCCGCCACGCCGCTGACGTCGAGCACCTCCGCCGGGCCGGCCGCCTCCGCCTCTCGGGCGGCGAGGTAGCCCTCGAAGGCCGCGCGGTCGGCGCTCCGGTGGGAGCGGGCGTCCTCGCGTACCGCCGTGGCCAGTTCCAGGGGCGTGGCCGGGTGCCGGGGTCCCGAGGTGAGCAGCAGGGTGCGGTAGGAGCCGGCCGCCTCGGCGGAGCGCATGCGCCGCCACGCCTCGGCGGAGTACGCGGTGGGCTCGGGCCGGTTCATGGGGTCGCTGATCCACACCCGGTCCCCTTCGTGGGCCAGCAGGAGCACGCAGTGCGCGATGTGCTCCCGGTCCTCGTAGGGGGACGGCAGGTGGAAGGCGTCCACGGCGGCCGCCACGGGGTGGCCGGCGTCGAGGGACGCGCGTGCGGCGTCCTCGGCCGCGTCCCAGGAGCCGAAGGTGCGGTCGGCGAGGTCCATGCGGTGGACGGCGCCGGCCGCCGCGCTCCAGCGGCCGCTTCCGTCCAGGACCGGGCCGCCGCCCCAGGAGAACCCCCAGGTGGTGCAGAGGGTCTCCGCCGCGTGATCGAGCCCCTTCCAGGAGGCGAGGTTCGCGGCCGCCTGCTGGTAGCAGCTGCCGAAGGGCGCGGTGCCGGTGAGGGCGGGCGTCAGGCCGAGCAGGCTCACGCCTTCAGCTCCCAGAGCTGGTAATGCGGGTAGTAGCCGACGCGGTCGGCGTCCTTGGCCGCCGCCTCGGCCTCGGCGTCGCGGACCCAGCCGAGCTTCGCGGCGTGCGCGGCGAACGGGCGCTCCTTGAGGAAGGAGCGGACGAAGACGCGGGCACCGGGGGCGGCGGCGCGGGTGAGCTGGTCGAAGGTCTGCTCGACGTAGTCGTTCTCGCACCAGTCGAGGACGTTGCTCAGGTTGAAGCCGCTGACCTCGCCGTCGGCGAGGCCGCCGAGGAACTCCAGGAGGTGCCCGGTCGCCCACTCGACGCGCGGGAGGGCCTCCTTCAGCCGGTCGTTCTCGTCCGCCCGGAGGTACGGCGGCAGGGCGCCGTCCGGCAGGTAGCCGCCGAAGTTCCAGCGGTGCATGTAGTAGTTGCCGGTCGGGTCGTCCTCGACGAGGCGCCGCTCGATGACGGAGAGCAGGAACTCGGGGAAGGGCGAGCAGTCGAAGATGTCGTGGAAGCTCGCCGGGGTGAAGACGTCCTTGAGCGAGTCCTCGGCGAAGAAGAGCCGGAACACCGGCAGCAGCTTGGCCGCGATGTCCTCGTCCTTCCATATGCGCAGCCGCTCGGCGCGGTCGGGCTCGGTCATCAGGGCGCGCAGCACCCGGTCGGGGACCGCCTGGTGGATCTCGGCCCGGACCACGCCGACCAGCTGCTCGAAGGCGCCGATCTGCAGCAGCCCGCGCTCCAGGGCGAGTTCACGGGCGGCGGGGTCCTCGACGGTGGTCCCGGCGGCGGTCAGCACCTCGTCGAGCAGCGCCGCGCGCTCCTCGGCGGGGGCGTCGTGGACACCGAGGAGCCGCATCGCGGCGTCGTGCGAAAGTCCGCCGAGGGCGGCCGACTTGGCGCGACAGTAGGCGGTCTGGGCGGGGCTGATGTCGAGGCCGTAGACCTTGGCCGGACCGTCGAGGGCCAGGTTGAGGACGTTGTCGCCGCCGGAGGCGATGCTGAAGACGGTGTCGCCTGGGCCGGCCCGCAACCAGGAGCGTATGGGCCGTTCGTCCTCCAGGACCTCGCTGTAGACGGGGGGAAGCGCCGTGATGCTGGCGAAGGTTCCGTGCAACGCTGAACTCTCCTTCTATTCCAGGGTGTTGGAGCTGTCGAGTGCCACTTCAGTCGCCCGGTGGCCAGAATTCAACAGCTTGTTGATCAAGGGGGGTATGGACAATCTCACAACATCGCCGTCCCACATCGTGGACGTGACGTTTCAGTGGTCGGATCGCTCGGGGTCGTTCTCGCCCGGCATCAGCGGCAGCCCCAGCATGCGCTCGAAGCGCCCGGTGATCTCCCTGACGGTCGCCGAGACCTCGGCGTGGTCGCGGCCGAGCAGCATCACCCGGCCGAGCGACGCGCCCGCCGCGACCTCGCTGCCCGGGCCCACGCCGAACTGCGCGAAGGTGTCGTACTGGACGAGCGCGTCCCCGTACTCCCCCAGCCACGTCACGTCGAGCCGGTCGGGCAGCACGCCCGCGCGGCGGGTGAGCAGCCGCCGGCTCATCGCCACCCCCGTCGCCTCCGGGACCGTGACCGGCGCGCCGCTCAGCAGCTCCAGGTAGGCCGTGTAGACGCTCCGGCCCGTGGCGTGCCGGTAGAGGGCCGGCATCACCCCGCCCATGATGCGGGCGTTGGCCTCCACCAGGACCGGTCCGCGCTCCGTGCGGATCATCTCCAGGTGGAAGATCCCCCGGTCCAGGCCGATCGCCCGGCACACCTGACGCGCGTAGGCGACGCACTCGTCCCGCTCCCGCGCGGCCAGCGGCTCCGGAATGTGCGCGCCGAGCTCGATGACCTCGTCGTCGGCCGAGCGGGTGCGCCCGCTGACGGCGAACGGGAAGAACTCGTCCCCGCGCACCCCGATCTCCACCGAGACCAGCGGGCCGACCAGCAGCTCCTCGACGAGGACGCCCCGCGAGTACTGCTCGCGCCACAGCTCCGGCACGGAGTCGAGCCGGTGCAGCACCTGATCGGCGGCGGCCCGCGCCTCCTCCTCGGTGCGCGCGACGAACGACAGGGCGCTGTCGGCGCCGGACGGGGGCTTGATCACGACCGGGTACCCGATCTCCCCGGCGGCGGCCAGCGTCCCGGCGGTGGAGTCCGCCGTGGCGAAGCGGGCCGAGGGCAGCCCGGCGGCGTCCAGCGCCCGCCGGCACAGGTCCTTGCGGCGCGCCGTGAGCGCCGGACCGGACGCGGGCCCCGGCACGCCGGCCTTCTCGCAGGCCAGGGCCACCGCCTCGACCGTCAGGTCGAAGTGGGTGGAGACGAAGTCGACCGGGTGCTCCGCGTGGGCCTCGGCGATGACCTCCGCGACCGCCGAGGCGTCGGTGGTGACCACGCCGTCCCTGAACCAGTCGGCCAGGCCGATCAGTTCGCGCTCGCGCTCGCCGAGCCGGTAGTACGGCGTGTGCGACTGCACGTAGCCGACCCGGTGGCCAGCCTCCTTGGCGCAGCGCAATGCCTCCAGGGAGGCCGCGTTCGAGTCCACGAAGAGGATGTGCATGCGTCGTTCCTTACGATCCTGAGGGGGCCTTGGGCGCGTCCGCCGGCGTCTCGGCGGCCGTGTCCTCGGTGAGCCGCGGGGCCCGCAGCAGCCCGGTGGCCAGGGCGAGTCCGCCCGTGCACAGGAACACCCAGGCCACGCCGAAGGCGTCGGCGAGCAGACCCGCGACCAGCGAGCCGAGGGGCAGGACGCCCCAGATGATCCAGCGGTAGGCGGCGTTGACCCGCCCGAACAGCCGGGGAGGGATGGAGGTCTGCCGGTAGGTCACGCTCATGACGTTGATCGCCATCAGCAGGGCCCCGGAGAGGGTGAGCGCCACCGCGGCCGCGGCGACGTGCGGAATCGCGAGCGCCATGTAGCAGGCGCCGACCAGCGGCGCGCAGACGCGCAGGACGCTCCCGCCGCCGAACCGCGTCAGGGCCTTCGCCGCGAAGCGCCCGGCCAGCACCCCGCCCACCGCGGGCGCGGCGAGCAGCACGCCGTACGCCCAGGAGGGCAGCCCGAGGCGGCCCGGGTCGATGGCCCACAGCGGCAGGATGGTGATCGCGGCCGCGTAGGCGAGGTTCACGCAGGCCGTGACCCCGGCCAGGTGCAGCAGGTCGCGGCGGCTCCGGAAGTGGCCGAGGCCCTCCCGCAGGTCGGCGAGCACGGACTTCGGCGAGCCGCCGCGGACCTCGGCCGCCGGACCGTCGCCGGGCATCCGCAGACCGCCGAGGACCAGCAGGGTCACCACGTACAGCACCGTCGCGGAGCCGATGCCGCCGCCCGCGCCGAGCGCGGCGACGACGCCGCCCAGGGCGGGCCCGAGGAACTGCGCCATCACCGTCTGCACGGACTGCAGGCTCGCGTTGGCGCGCGGCAGCGCGGCGCCGTCCACCAGGCGGGGCACCAGCGACTGCGCGGCGATGTCCACCACGGTGCCCGCGGCCCCGACCGCGAACGCGCCGAGCGCCAGCGCCCACACCGAGAGGTGACCGGTGAACGCGACCGCGGCGAGCAGCAGCACCAGCGGCATCCGCAGCCAGGAGGCGGCGCGCAGCACCCGGTGCGGGTGGTAGCGGTCGACCACCACACCGGCCGGCAGCGTGACCAGCAGCCACGGCAGGCGCATCGCCACGCCCACCGCGCTGATCGCGAGGGCCGAGTGGGTCAGCTGCAGGGCGAGGAGCGGGACGGCGACGCGGTAGACGCCGTCGGCGAGGTCGGAGGAGAGCACCGCCGCCTGGAAGATCCGGAAGCGGCGGCCGAGCCGTAAGCCCCCGGACACCGCGCCGTCGCTCCGGCCGCCGTCAGAGGTCGCGGAGGTCGTCATGCGTCTCCGTCAGCAGCGCGGTGTTGAGGAAGGCCCCGTGCCGGGCGTTCAGCACGGCGCCGCCGCCCGGCACGCCGTGCCGGACGAGCACGGAGGACGGCCGCCCCCCGAAGACGTACGGGCCGATGACGTACGGGACCTCCACCGTGCGGATCTCGCCGGATGTCGCGTGGCGGAAGCCGATCGGCACCCGGTCCCCGGCGACGTACTCCTGGAGGATGTGCCCGCCGTCCCGCGCGGCGCGGTCGAGCGCCGCCCGCCACTCCGCGTCGTCCACGGCGGCGCCGAGGACGACCCCGCTGCCGCCGTAGCCGTCGGCCGGCTTGAGCACGAGCTCCGCGCGGCGCTCCGGCGCCCGGGCCGTCAGGTCGCCCGCGTCACCGGTCCAGGGGATGTGCCGGTGGACGAACTCCCGGTCGGAGGCGGGGAGTCCGTCGGCGTCCTGCCAGAGCCAGGCCAGTGTCAGCTTGTGCGCGAGCAGCATGGCCGCCTCGGAGGTGAACATGCGGACCGTGCCCGCCCGCAGGGCGCTGACCAGGGCTTCCATCCCGGCGCTCGGCGGCTGGCTGTGGCTGACGAACATCCGGAGCACGGCGTCCACGGGACGTCCGTCCACGAGCAGCCGCCCGTGCCCGTCGGTGGCGAGCCGGTCCAGCGAGTACGTCACCGCGTCCAGGCCCTGCCGTCCCGCGCTCTCGCACACCGGCCGCATCCACGCCGTGAACGCGGCGAGATCCTCCAGGCCGGGCATGACCCCCCCGGAGAAGGCGGGCACGACCAGGCGGGCGCCTTCGGCGAGCCCGAGGGTGGTGCGCACCGCCTCGGACCGGGCGTCCACCGCCGAGGGAGGCACCCGGAGGCCGGGCCTGTCCCCGTACAGCGCGAGGAAGCGCTCGCCGAGGAGCGCGGCGTGGGACGCGCCGCCCAGGGCGCTGTCGATGTTCAGCTCGACGAACCGGGGCGTGCCGTCCCGCAGGAGGATGTCGGGGCGCACGGCGGCCAGGAGGTGGTCGCCCAGCGGCTCGTCGTCGCCGAGCAGCGGCCATCGGTCCGCCGGTACGCCGAGGGCGCGGCGCAGCTCGCCGGCGGTGGCGGCGCGGCGGCGGCAGGCGTCGAGGACGAGGCGGCTCGCGCGCAGCGTGAGCTCGCCCAGCTCGCGGAAGCGGTCCGCGGAGAGGAATAAGGGCCGGACGGGGCGCCAGGTGCCGTCGGCGCCGGCGATGCCGTCGAAGAAGTCGTCGGGGGCGGGGGCGAGCGTACGTAAGGTCATGCGGCGGCCCGCGCGGAGAGGTGCGCCCACGTCTGGGTGAACCACAGCTCCCCGTCCCTGCGCAGCGGGCGCAGGCCGGTCGCGGGCCCGCCGTCGAGCTCCTCGGCCAGCTCCCGCTCGATGGCGCGCGCGGTGTCCTCGGGGGTCAGGGACTGCTCCAGCCACGGGGCGAGGGGCCGTTCCACGTCGAAGACGTCGGCGGGCCCGGCGGCGGCGCCGGCGGAGGTCAGCAGGCCGGTGATGTGCTCCACGGTGAGGAGCGTGCCGTGCGAGGGGTCGCGCAGCCGCTCCAGCCGGTCGGCGTCGCCGGGCAGCTCGGGGCGCGCCACCATGTCGGCGACCACGACCCGCCCGCCGGGCCGGCACACCCGCACCAGTTCGGCGGCGACCGCCTCGGGGGAGGCGACGTGGTGCAGCGAGAACCGCGTCACGACGAGGGAGAAGGAGTCGTCCGGGAAGGGCAGCCGGGCGGCGTCGCCCTGCTGGAACACGACGTTGGCGACGCCTTCCGCGTCCGCCTGCGTCTTGCCCTGCGCGATCATCTCGGGCGTGGTGTCCAGGGCGGTGACGTGGCGCACCCGGGGGGCCAGGGCGCGGGCCACGATGCCCGTGCCGCAGGCGGAGTCCAGACAGACCGCGTCCGCGTCGGGCGCGATGAAGTCGACGAGACCGGCCAGGTGCATCGTGAAGGCACCATTGAGACGCGAGTCCTCGAACGTGTTCGCTTGGCGGGCGAACTCCCTGTGCACCAACTCGGTCCGGCCGGGGGCGCTTTCCACTGACTGCTTCACGATCCTCTTCCTCAACGGTCCAGGTTCGACAGGCTATTGACATGTAAATGAAACAAGGGTCCGAAAAAGCTATCACTGATCATCCGGACTTGGCTCGTGACATGATCAAGGACGCGACAGCCGTTCACGGCGTTGACGTGCCAGGACGCGGGGATGTGACGGAGGTCATGGGCAGCGCCCGCGGCGGAGCGGCCACGGCGGGGAGGGAGCCTCGGCGGCCGATATGCGACCCTGACGTCCGCCAGGAGGGTGACCGTGAGACGGCTTGGCGTGGCGTTCGTACGGCGAACGCCACCACCGAGCTAGCGTGAAACCGGCTTCTGGCTGGTCACGACGTTTCTTCTGCTGTGGGGCGGGTGGGACTCGAACCCACGGCCGACGGATTATGAGTCCGCTGCTCTAACCGGCTGAGCTACCGCCCCCGGGCGATGCGCGTACAAGTGTGCGCGCCGTCCTGCCGCAGCATAGCCGCTCATACGATCTCCTGCTTCGGGTGATCGGCACGATCGGTGCTGCTCGACCAGGAAGACCGCGCGCGGGGGCCGATGGTTCCCGGAAACGCGAAAGAGGACCCCTGAGGGTCCTCTTTCACTCTGCTCCCCCGACTGGACTCGAACCAGTAACCCTCCGGTTAACAGCCGAATGCTCTGCCAATTGAGCTACAGGGGATCGCGCTCCCCCGACTGGACTCGAACCAGTAACCTGCCGGTTAACAGCCGGCTGCTCTGCCAATTGAGCTACAGGGGATTGCTGCGGTTGCACCGAACGGTCCTGCCCGGGGTCTCCCGGGCGGCGGGCGCTCGCTGCGAGACATACATTAGCGCAAGCAGGGGGGTGCTCCGCCAATCGGTATCCCCGGGACATCCCCAGGACCCTCCAGGGAAGGATCGCAGCGTGCGGTACAAGCTGACGTTCGTCGCGGGTCTCGCGCTCGGTTACGTGATCGGTACGCGCGCGGGACGCGAGAAGTACGAGCAGATGAAGAAGGCCGCCAAGGACTTCGCGCGCAGCCCCGCCGTGCGGAACGCGGCGGAGACCGCCGCCCACACCGGCCGCCAGTACGCGGGGAAGGCCGCGCACGTCGTCGGCGACAAGGTGGGCGACCACCTGCCGCCCGCCGTCACGAACCGGGTGTCCGCCCTGCGCGGCCGCGCCTACGCCAACGGGCAGATCGGCGAGGACGACGACTGGGGCACGAGCAACACCTGAGCCGTAACCGGCCCGCGTGATGCAGAATCGGGTGTCATGGGGATAGTCGCCGGACTCGACAGCTCTTCGGACGCCACGCGCATCGTGGTCTGTGACACGGACACCGGGGCCGTACTGCGGCAGGGGCACGCCCCGCACCCGGTCGACGCCAAGGCCACCGAGGTCGATCCGCAGACCTGGCTGCTCTCGCTCGGGGAGGCCGCGACCGGCGGGCTCCTCGAAGGCGTGGAGGCCATCGGCGTCTGCGCGCAGGCCCACGGCGTCGTCCCGCTCGACGCGCAGGGCGGCCTGGTCCGCCCCGCGCTCGTCGGCAACGACAAGCGGGCCCAGGTGGCCGCCGCCGACCTCGCCGAGGCGCTCGGCGGGCGCGAGGCCTGGGGCGAGGCCGTCGGCGCCGTCCCCCAGTCCGGACTCCCGATCGCGAAGCTCCGCTGGCTGGCCAGGAACGAACCCGAGCACGCCGCCCGGATCGCCGCCGTCCTCCAGCCGCACGACTGGCTGGTCTGGCAGCTCCTCGGCCGCCCGGCCCGCCGCACCACCGACCGGGGCGCGGCCTCCGGCACCGGCTACTGGTCCGCCCGCACCGGCGCCTACCGCCCCGACCTCGTCGAGCTCGCGCTCGGCCACCAGGTCGCGCTCCCGGAGGTCCTCGGGCCCGCCGAACCCGCCGGCACCACCCCCGAGGGGCTGCTGATCTCGGCCGGCACCGGCGAGACCATGGCCGCCGCCTTCGGGCTCGGGCTCGGCGCCGGCGACGCCGTCGTCTCCCTCGGCGCCTCCGGCTCCGTCATGGCCGTCCACCACGAGGCCTTCGACCGGCCGGGCACCGCCGTCACCTCGTACGCCGACGCCACCGGCATGCACCTGCCGGTCGTCTCCGTCAGCAACGCCGTCCGCACCCTGCGCGGCACCGCCGAGATGCTGGGCGCCGAGTCGCTGGAGGAACTCTCCGCGCTCGCCCTGAAGTCCACCCCCGGCTCCTCCGGTCTGGTGCTCCTCCCCTACCTGGAGGGAGAGCGGGTCCCGAACCTGCCGCACGCCGCCGGCACCCTCACCGGGCTGCGCCGCGAGGCGATGAAGCCCGAGCACCTGGCGCGGGCCGCCTTCGAGGGCATGCTGTGCGGGCTCGCCGACGCCCTGGACGTCGTGCGCGGCCGCGGCGTCGAGGTCCGGCGGATCTTCCTGCTCGGCGCCGCGGCCGCGCTGCCCGCCGTCCAGGCCCTGGCGCCCGCGCTGTTCGGCACCCAGGTCGTCGTCCCCCAGCCGGCCGACTACGCGGCGCTCGGCGCGGCCAAGCAGGCCGCCTGGGCGCTCGGCGTCGCCCGCGGCACCCTCTCGCCGTCCACTCCCCCGGCCTGGCAGGGCGCCGCCGCGCAGATCCTGGAGCCGGGCGAGGAGCTGGCCGTCGGGCAGGCGGTGCGCCAGCAGTACGTGGCGACGCGGGAACAGATCCACCCGGGGGCCTTCGGCGGCTGACAGGCCTAAACCAGTCGTAACGCCCGGCGCCCGCGGGCGATAGTGGGAACCGTGCTCATAAGACTTCTCCGAACCCACCTGCGGCCCTATCGAAAACCCATCGCCCTGCTCGTCCTGCTCCAGTTCCTGGCGACCTGCGCGAGCCTCTACCTGCCCACCCTGAACGCCGACATCATCGACGAGGGCGTCGTCCACGGGGACACCGGCTACATCCTGCGGTTCGGCGCGCTGATGATCGGCGTCTCCGTCGTCCAGGTGCTCTGCAACATCGGGGCCGTCTACTACGGCGCGAAGACCGCCGCCGCGCTCGGCCGTGACGTGCGCGGCGCCGTCTACGACCGGGTGCAGTCCTTCTCCGCGCGCGAGCTCGGGCAGTTCGGCGCGCCCTCGCTGATCACCCGCACGACCAACGACGTCCAGCAGGTCCAGATGCTGGTCCTGATGGCCTTCACCCTGATGGTCTCCGCGCCCATCATGTGCGTCGGCGGCATCGTGATGGCCCTCGGCCAGGACGTGCCGCTCTCCGGCGTGCTGCTCGCGGTGGTCCCGGTGCTCGGCGTCTCGGTCTCGCTGATCGTGAAGCGGATGCGGCCGCTGTTCCGGACCATGCAGGAGCGGCTCGACACGGTGAACCGGGTGCTGCGCGAGCAGATCACCGGCAACCGCGTGATCCGCGCCTTCGTGAAGGACGGGTACGAGGAGGAGCGTTTCCGCGGCGCCAACGGCGAGCTCACCGACGTGTCGATGTCGACGGGCCGGCTGATGGCGCTGATGTTCCCGACCGTGATGACGGTCGTGAACGTGTCCAGCGTCGCCGTGGTCTGGTTCGGCGCGCACCGCATCGACAGCGGCGGGATGGAGATCGGCGCGCTGACCGCCTTCCTCGCCTATCTGATGCAGATCGTGATGGCGGTCATGATGGCCACCTTCATGTTCATGATGGTGCCGCGCGCGGAGGTCTGCGCCGAACGCATCGAGGAGGTCCTGGCGACCTCGTCGAGCGTGGTGCCGCCGGCCGAGCCGGTGACGGCGCTGGAGCGGCGCGGCCACCTGGAGGTCAGGGCGGCGGACTTCCGCTACCCGGGCGCCGAGGAGTCCGTGCTCCGGGACGTGGAGCTGGTGGCCCGCCCCGGCGAGACCACCGCGATCATCGGCTCGACCGGCTCCGGCAAGTCGACGCTGCTCGGCCTGGTGCCGCGGCTCTTCGACGTGACCGGCGGCGAGGTGCTGGTCGACGGGGTGGACGTGCGGACGCTGGACCCGGGGCTGATGGCCCGGACGGTCGGGCTCGTCCCGCAGAAGCCGTACCTGTTCTCGGGGACGGTGGCGTCGAACCTGCGGTACGGCAATCCCGACGCGACCGACGAGGAGCTGTGGCACGCCCTGGAGGTGGCGCAGGCCGCCGACTTCGTGCGGAAGCTCGAACGGGGCCTGGACGCGCCGGTGGCGCAGGGCGGCACCAATGTGTCGGGCGGTCAGCGGCAGCGGCTCGCGATCGCGCGGACGCTGGTGCAGCGGCCGGAGATCTACCTCTTCGACGACTCGTTCTCCGCGCTCGACTACGAGACGGACGCCCGGCTGCGGGCGGCCCTCGCGGACGAGACCTCGGACGCGACCGTGGTGATCGTCGCCCAGCGGGTGTCGACCATCCGGGACGCCGACCGGATCGTGGTCCTCGACGAGGGCCGGGTCGTCGGCACCGGCCGGCACCACGAGCTGATGGCGGCGAACGAGACGTACCGGGAGATCGTGCTCTCCCAGCTGACCGAGGCGGAGGCAGCCTGATGGCCGGTCCTGGCGGACGCATGATGGCCGGGGGTGCCCCGGGTGAGCGGTCGATGGACTTCAAGGGTTCGTCGAAGCGGCTGCTGAAACAGCTGGCGCCGGAGCGGACCCCGCTCTGGGTGATGCTGGTCGCCGGCGTGCTGTCGGTGGCGGGCGCGGTCGTCGGCCCCAAGATCCTCGGCCGGGCGACGGACCTGATCTTCGCGGGCGTGGTCGGGCGGGGGCTGCCCGAGGGCATGACCAAGGCGCAGGCACTGGAGAAGCTGCGCGCGGACGGCGACGGCGGCATGGCCGACATGCTGTCCGGGGTCGACTTCACGCCCGGGCACGGCATCGACTTCGGCGCGGTCGGCGAGGTGCTGCTGCTGGCGCTGGCGGTGTACGTGGTCGCGGGCCTGCTGATGCTGGTCTCCACCCGGATGTCGATCAAGGTGATCAACCGGACCGTGTACCGGATGCGGGAGGACGTCCAGACCAAGCTGTCGCGGCTGCCGCTGTCGTACTTCGACAAGGCGAAGCGCGGCGAGGTGCTGTCGCGGGCGACCAACGACCTCGACAACGTCGGACAGACGCTGCAGCAGTCGATGGGCCAGCTCATCAACTCGCTCCTGACGATCGTCGGCGTACTGGCGATGATGTTCTGGATCTCGCCGCTGCTCGCCCTGGTCGCGCTGGTCACGGTGCCGGTGTCGGTGGTGGTCGCGGCGCGGATCGGCAAGCGCTCGCAGCCGCACTTCGTGCAGCAGTGGAAGTCGACGGGCCGGCTCAACGCGCACGTGGAGGAGATGTACACCGGGCACACCCTGGTGAAGGTCTTCGGGCGGCAGGACGAGGCCGCGCGGGACTTCCGCGAGCAGAACGAGGCGCTGTACGAGGCCGGGTTCAAGGCGCAGTTCAACAGCGGCATGATGCAGCCGGTGATGTTCTTCGTCTCGAACATCAACTACGTCCTGGTGGCCGTGGTCGGCGGTCTGCGGGTGGCGAGCGGCACGCTCTCCATCGGTGACGTGCAGGCCTTCATCCAGTACTCGCGGCAGTTCTCGATGCCGCTGACGCAGGTGGCGTCGATGGCGAACCTGGTGCAGTCGGGCGTCGCCTCGGCGGAGCGCATCTTCGAGCTCCTCGACGCCGAGGAGCAGGCGCCGGACGCGCCCGCCGCCGAGGAGGAGCGCGACTTCAAGGGCAAGGTCGCCCTGGAGCACGTCTCCTTCCGCTACGAGCCCGACAAGCCGCTCATCGAGGACCTGTCGCTCACCGTGGAGCCCGGCCAGACGGTCGCGATCGTCGGCCCCACCGGCGCCGGCAAGACCACGCTGGTCAACCTCCTCATGCGGTTCTACGAGGTGACCGGCGGCCGGATCACGCTGGACGGCACGGACATCGCCGCGATGTCCCGGGAGGAGCTGCGGGCCGGGATCGGCATGGTCCTCCAGGACACCTGGCTCTTCGGCGGGACGATCGCCGACAACATCGCGTACGGCGCCACCCGCGAGGTGACCCGGGCGGAGGTCGAGGAGGCCGCGCGGGCGGCCCACGCCGACCGTTTCGTCCGCACCCTGCCGGAGGGCTACGACACGGTCGTCGACGACGAGGGCGCGGCGGTCAGCGCGGGCGAGAAGCAGCTGATCACCATCGCCCGGGCGTTCCTCTCCGACCCGGTGATCCTCGTCCTCGACGAGGCGACGAGCTCGGTGGACACCCGTACCGAGGTGCTGATCCAGAAGGCGATGGCCCGCCTCGCCCAGGGCCGTACCTCCTTCGTGATCGCGCACCGGCTCTCCACCATCCGGGACGCGGACGTGATCCTGGTGATGGAGGACGGCTCGATCGTGGAGCAGGGCACCCACGGGGAGCTGCTCGCGGCGGGCGGCGCCTACGCCCGCCTGTACGCGGCGCAGTTCGCGGAGGCGGTCGCCGAGGTCGACTGACCCGGATGATCGACCCGGTGGTGACCCGTGCCGCATCATGTGCGGCATGGGTCACACAACCGAGAGTTCCTGGGTGCCTTCGGTCACCCTGCGGGTCGGCGTCGGGACCGAGGACGTGGCGGCGCTGCTGCTCGGCTCGGACGGCCGGGTCCGGGGGGACGCGGACATGGTCTTCGCCGGGCAGCCCGCCCACCCCTCCGGCGCGGTACGGCACGACAAGGCGTCGCTGTCCCTCGCCCTGCACGAGGTGGAGCCGGAGGTCGAGCGGATCGTGATCGCCGGTGCGGCGGGCGGCCAGTCCCTGGCCGCGATGGCCCCGGACAGGGCGGTCGTCCTCGCGTACCTGGTGCCGGCTCCGGACGACGCGAGAGCCGTCGTGTTCGGCGAGTTCTACCGCGAGTCCGGCGGCTGGAAGTTCGCCGGGATCGGGAAGGGATACGCCTCCGGGCTCGCCGAACTCGTCACGGCGTACGGCGTCGAGGTCGCGGAGGAGGAAGAGGAGGCGGCGGCGGAGCCGGTCGCGGGTCCGGCGGAAAAGCCGGCCCCGGGGCTGGTGAAGCAGCCGGTCGCGGCGCCGGCGGCGGCCGGTCCGGTGTCGCTGACCAGCGTGGAGAAGCTGCCCGCCGGGGGCGGGACGGCGGGCGACGACGGCGGTCACCCGGCCCCGACGGGTACCGCGGGCGGTGCGGACGCCTCCACGAGGAGCGGGAAGTCCGGGTGGGCCTCCTCGGTCGCCGGCCGGATGCAGGGGTGGGTGTCGGGCGGCGGTGCCCGGGCGCTCGACGAGGGCGGGGAGTCCGGGGTGTTCGGGCCGGACTTCAAGCCCTTCACGGCCAAGGGCGAGGGCGACTCGGTCGTCACCGTGGACTCCCGGGTCCCGGCCGGCCCGGTCCTCGTCGAGGCGACGCACCAGGGCGCCGACACCTATTTCGCGGCCTTGGCCCTCGACGCGAACAACGAGGACGACGGGCCCTCCCTCTTCAGCAGCCAGCTCCCGGACTTCACGGGCAGCACCGTCGTCGAGGCCCCCGAGGGCCGTCCCCTGCGCCTGCGGCTGGCCGCGTACAACGCCTGGACCGTGCGGGTGCGGCCGGTGGGCGCCGCCCGCCGGCTGCGCGGGACGCTGAAGGGGTACGGCCCCGAGGCCCTGCTGTTCACGGGCGCGCCCGCCGACCTGGCGATCGACTTCAAGGGCGACAAGGACGGCGACGGCCACGTCGCCCTCTGGTGCCACAAGGTCGCCGACGGCACGGTCCTCTCGCCCCGCCCCACCCTGCTCCTGAACAAGACCGGACGGCGGCAGGCGACCGTCCCGCTCCCCGGAGGACCGCTGCTGCTGCTCTTCCTGGGCGGGGGCAGGTGGTCGCTGACGGTCCGCGAACCGGACTTCTAGTCCAGGTAGCCGCGCAGCTGGTCCGCGTAGGTGTGGTCGCGCAGCTTGGAGAGGGTCTTGGACTCGATCTGGCGGATCCGTTCGCGGGTGACCCCGAAGAGCTGCCCGATCTCCTCCAGGGTGCGGGGGCGGCCGTCGTCGAGGCCGTAGCGGAGCTGGACGACCTTGCGTTCGCGCTCGCCGAGGGTGGACAGGACGTCCTCCAGGTGGCGGCGGAGCAGCAGGAAGGCGGCGGACTCGACGGGTGAGGCGGCGTCGCCGTCCTCGATGAGGTCGCCGAGGTCGACGTCCTCCTCCTCGCCGACGGGGGTGTGCAGGGAGACGGGCTCCTGGGCGAGCCGGAGGACCTCGACGACCCGCCCGGGGGTGAGGTCGAGGTGGGCGGCGACCTCCTCGGCGGTGGGCTCGGTGCCGCGTTCCTGGAGGAGGTGGCGCTGGACGCGGATGACCCGGTTGATGAGCTCGACGACGTGGACGGGGACGCGGATGGTCCGGGCCTGGTCGGCGAGGGCCCGGGACATCGCCTGGCGGATCCACCAGGTGGCGTAGGTGGAGAACTTGTAGCCGCGGGCGTAGTCGAACTTCTCGACGGCCCGGATGAGGCCGAGGTTGCCCTCCTGGACGAGGTCGAGCATGGTCAGGCCGCGGCCGACGTACCGCTTGGCGACGGAGACGACGAGCCGCAGGTTGGCCTCGATCAGCTTCCGCTTGGCGATCCGGCCGAGGACGACGAGCCGGTCGAGGTCGTACGCGAGCTGCGAGTCGAGGTCGGGGGTGCGGGCCAGTTTCTCCTCGGCGAAGAGGCCGGCCTCGACGCGGCGGGCCAGGTCCACCTCCTCCTCGGCGGTGAGGAGGGGGATGCGGCCGATCTCGCGGAGGTACTGGCGGAAGAGGTCGGCGGAGGGGCCGTTGCCGCCGCCGGGGTCGGCGGCGCGGCGCCGCTGGGCCGGGACCTCGGGGAGCGGGGGCAGTTCGTCCGGTTCGGTGGTCTGGATCTCGGTCTGCACGGCGGGCGACCTCCAGGAGGGGCGGAACGGCTCCGTCACCCGGCCCAGTGTGGGGTACGACACATCGCCGCCACGAGGGGCGTGCGGTGACTTTTTGAGTCCGGTCCGTGACCGAACGTGCCTCAGAGCGCGGCGGCACCGTGCGCTTGCAGCGCCGCTTTGTACTGCTGGAGGACGAAGACCTCCTGTTGGGCAGCGGCCACCTGCTCCGGGCTCGTGTGTCCCAGCCGCTTCAACGCGCCGTTGAGCTGCTCGATACGTCGGTCCACCGCGCGGAGCCGGACCGTGACCAGCTGCATGGACGCGTAGACCTCGTCCGGGCCCTTGCCCCTGGGCGTGAGGATGGCCTCCACGACGAGCTCGCGCACGAGGGTGCGCACCGCGTCGTTGGGTGCGGCTTCGAGGACGGCGTCCACGTAGTCGGCGGGGGCGCCGTCGGCGCCGCCCGCGTCCTGGATGCACTGCCGCACGGCGGCATAGGGCGGTGCGGTGAACTCGTCCACCCCGTACGCGTCGAAGAAGGGGGAGACCAGCTCGGGCCGTTGCAGCGCGAGCTTGAGGAGTTCCCGCTCGGTGCGGTGCGCGGGGCTGCGCAGATTGAGCGCGGGCCCGGCGGGGGCCGAGGGGGCCGGTACGTCGTCGTACGAGCGCTGCCGCCGAGCGGGTTGCGGGGCCCCGCCCTTGCCGCGCTGCCACTGGGCGATCTGGCTGATCCGCCGTACGACGAACTGGTCCTCCATGATGCCGAGCAGGCCCGCGAGCTTCACCGCGACCCTCTGGCGTACGGACAGGTCCTTCAGCTTCGCGACGATCGGGGCGGCCTCGTCCAGGGCGGCCGCCTGCCCCGCCGGGGTGTCCAGGTCGTAGCGGTTCACGATCTGGCGGAGGGCGAACTCGAAGAGCGGGGTGCGGGGCTCGACCAGGTCGGCGACGGCGTCGTCGCCCTTGGCGAGGCGCAGCTCGCAGGGGTCCATGCCGTCGGGGGCGATGGCGATGTACGTCTCCGCGGCGAACTTCTGGTCGTCCTCGAAGGCGCGCAGGGCGGCCTTCTGGCCCGCGGCGTCGCCGTCGAAGGTGAAGATGACGCGGGCCGAGCCGTTGTCCATGAGGAGCCGGCGGAGGATCTTGATGTGCTCGCCGCCGAAGGCGGTGCCGCAGGTGGCGATGGCGGTGGTGACGCCGGCCAGGTGGCAGGCCATGACGTCGGTGTAGCCCTCGACGACGACGGCACGGCTGGTCTTGGCGATCTCCTTCTTGGCGAGGTCGACGCCGTAGAGCACCTGGGACTTCTTGTAGACCGGGGTCTCGGGGGTGTTGAGGTACTTGGGGCCGTTGTCGTCCTCGCGCAGGCGGCGGGCGCCGAAGCCGACGATCTCGCCGCCGACGTCCCGGATGGGCCACATGAGGCGGCCGCGGAAGCGGTCGATGGGGCCCCGGCGGCCTTCCTGGGAGAGGCCGGAGACGATCAGTTCCTTGTCGGAGAAGCCCTTGCCGCGCAGGAAGCGGGTGAGGTGGTCCCAGCCGGCCGGGGAGTAGCCGACGCCGAAGTGCTCGGCGGCGGCCTGGTCGAAGCCGCGCTCGGCGAGGAACTTCCGGCCGATCTCGGCCTCGGGCGAGGCGAGTTGGGCGACGTAGAACTCGGCGGCGGCCTTGTGGGCCTCGATCAGGCGGATGCGCTCGCCGCGCTGGTGGCCGGGGTTGTAGCCGCCCTCCTCGTAGCGGAGGGTGATGCCCGCCTTGGCGGCGAGGCGCTCGACCGTCTCCGAGAAGGAGAGGTGGTCGATCTTCATCACGAAGGCGATGGTGTCGCCGCCCTCCTGGCAGCCGAAGCAGTGGAAGAGTCCCTTGCTGGGGCTGACCTGGAAGGAGGGCGACTTCTCGTCGTGGAAGGGGCAGAGTCCCTTGAGGTTCCCGCCGCCGGCGTTGCGGAGCTGGAGGTACTCGGACACCACGGAGTCGATCGGGACCGCGTCCCGGACCGCCTTCACGTCGTCATCGTTGATCCTGCCTGCCACGCGTAGAGTCTACGGCTCACCCGTACGTGTCAGAGCAGGCTCTCCAGGGGGACCGAGGGATCGCAGAGGGCGTCCGGGTCCACGGTGGCGCGGGAACGGATGAGCTTCTGGACCGGCTCTGTGACGTCCCACACGTTCACGTTCATCCCGGCGATCACCCGGCCCTCGTGCAGCCAGAAGGCGATGAACTCGCGCTTGCCGGTGTCGCCGCGGACCACGACCTGGTCGTACGAGCCCGGGGGCGCCCAGCCGGAGTACTCCATGCCGAGGTCGTACTGGTCGGTGAAGAAGTACGGGATCCGGTCGTAGGAGACCTCCTGGCCGAGCATGGCGCGGGCGGCGGCGGGGCCGCCGTTGAGGGCGTTGGCCCAGTGCTCGACGCGGATGCGGTGGTGGAGGAAGGGGTGCTCGAAGGCGGCGACGTCGCCGGCGGCGTAGATGTCGGGGTCGGTGGTGCGCAGGGAGGCGTCGACGGCGATGCCGCCGCCGTCGGCGCGGTCGACGAGGGCGAGGCCGGCGTTCTCGGCGAGGGCGGCGCGGGGGGCGGCGCCGACGGCGACGAGGACGGCGTGGGCGGGGTGCTCCTCGCCGTCGTCGGTGCGGACGGCGAGGACCATGCCGTCCTGGCCGGTGATCTCGGTGATGCGGGCGCCGAAGTGGAAGCGGACGCCGTGCTCGGTGTGGAGGTCGGCGAAGAGCTGGCCGAGCTCGGGGCCGAGGACGCGGTGGAGCGCCGTCGGCTCGTACTCGACGACGGTGACCTCGGCGCCGTAGGTGCGGGCGGCGGCGGCGACCTCCAGGCCGATCCAGCCGGCGCCGGCGATGACGAGGTGGCCGTTGTCCCGGCCGAGGGCCTTCAGCTCGTCGCGGAGGCGCTCGGAGTGGGAGAGCCGGCGCAGGTGGTGGACGCCGGCGAGGTCGGTGCCGGGGATGTCGAGGCGGCGGGGCTCGGAGCCGGTGGCGAGGAGCAGCTTGTCGTAGCGGATGACGGTGCCGTCGCCGAGGCGGACGGTGTGGGCGTCCCGGTCGACGGCGGTGACGCTCTGGCCGAGGTGGAGTTCGACGTCGTGGGCGGCGTACCAGGCGGGCTCGTGGACGAGGGTGGAGTCCCGGTCCTTCTTGCCGAGGAGGTAGCCCTTGGAGAGCGGGGGGCGTTCGTAGGGGTGGTCGCGTTCGTCGCCGATGAGGATCACCCGGCCGTTGAAGCCCTCGGCACGGAGCGTCTCCGCCGCCTTGGCGCCGGCCAGGCCCCCGCCGACGATGACAAAGGTCTGATCTGCGTCGACCACGTTGATTCCTCCTCGTTGCGACCGATTCTCTACGCTACGCCTCCGGGCCCGGCCCCGGTCGCACCGCCCGGGGACGTGCATGCGAGGGTCCCGCACGGCGCCGGAAGGCGAAAGAGGGCGAACGGCCCCTACGCCCCGGGGGTTCGGAGGCGGGCGTGCAGGGCCCGGGCGGTGGCGTCGGTGAGGGAGGCGATCTGGTCGACGATCACCCGCTTGCGGGAACGGTCGTCGGGCGCGGCGGCGAAGAGGGCGCGGAACTGCGGTTCGAGTCCGTCGGGGGCGCGGGCGACGAGCACCTCGGCGAGTTCGGCGACGACGATCCGCTGGTCGGCGCGGAGCGCCTCCTGTTCGGCGCGCTGCATGACGTACCGGTCGGCGACGGCCTTGAGGACGGCGCACTCGTTGCGGGTGGCGCGGGGGACGACGAGTTCGGCGCCGTAGCGGGTGAGGCGGCCCGATCCGTAGGCCTGCCGGGTGGCGCCCTCGGCGGCGAGGCAGAAGCGGCCGATGAGCTGGCTGGTGGCGTCCTTGAGCCGGGCCTGGGCGACGGCGGAGCCGTCGTAGCCGTGCGGCCACCACTCCTGGTCGAGGAGGCGGTCGAGGGCCTCGGCGAGTTCGGCGGGGTCGGTGTCCTCGGGGACGTAGCGGCCGAGGGCGACGGCGAAGACGTCGGCGCGCTCGGGCTCGGCGTGCAGGAGGTTGGGGTCGATGTGGCCGGCGTGCAGGCCGTCCTCGAAGTCGTGGACGGAGTAGGCGACGTCGTCGGACCAGTCCATGACCTCGGCCTCGAAGCACTTGCGCTGGTCGGGGGCGCCGCGCCGGATCCACTCGAAGACGGGCAGGTCGTCCTCGTACACGCCGAACTTGGAGGAGCCGGGGTCGGTGGGGTGGTCGCCGCGCGGCCAGGGGTACTTGGTGGCGGCGTCGAGGGCGGCGCGGGTGAGGTTGAGGCCGACGGAGACGGGCTCGCCGTCGGGGCCGGGGACGAAGCGCTTGGGCTCGATGCGGGTGAGGAGGCGGAGCGACTGGGCGTTGCCCTCGAAGCCGCCGCAGTCCTTGGCGACGTCGTTGAGCGCCTGTTCGCCGTTGTGCCCGAAGGGCGGGTGGCCCATGTCGTGGGAGAGGCAGGCGGCTTCGACGAGGTCGGGGTCGCAGCCGAGGGCGGCGCCGAGCTCGCGGCCGACCTGGGCGCACTCCAGGGAGTGGGTGAGCCGGGTGCGGGGGCTGGCGTCCCAGGCGTACCCGCGGGTGCCGGGGGTGACGACCTGGGTCTTCCCGGCGAGCCTGCGCAGGGCGGCGGAGTGCAGCACGCGGGCGCGGTCGCGCTGGAAGGCGGTGCGGCCGGGGCGCTTGTCGGGCTCGGTCGCCCAGCGCTCGGTGGCGGTCGGGTCGTACCCGGGGGTCTCGCTGGTGCCGTCGTAGCCTGCCATGCCTCGACGGTAACCGGCGGGACCGACACATGGGTTCAGATGGCGGCGAGTTCCCGCGAGGGAGTGGCGGGGGCGGCGGGGCGGCCGGTGCGGGCCCGGTCGGCACCGTCGTAGCGATGCAGGACGAGCCGGGCGAGGGCCGGGTGGGCGCCGAGCGGGTCGGCGGCGATCCAGGGGGCGTGGGCGGCGGCGCGGGCGGCGAAGAGGCCGGGGGCGGTGAAGCAGGAGGCGACGGCGATCCGGTGGCGGCCGCGGGCGGTGAGCGCGGCGACGGCCTCGGGGACGGTGGGGGCGGCGGCCGAGGCGTACGCGGCGACGACCGGGGTCACGCCGAGGCGTTCGCCGAGGGCGGCGGCGATCCGCCGGAGGGTCGCGGCGGAGCGGGGGTCGCGGGAGCCGGCGGAGGCGAGGACGACGCCGGTGGTGCGGGAGGCGGAGTCGGCGGGCGTCCAGCCGGCCTGGGCGAGCCGGTCGGCGAGGGCCTCGACGAGCAGCGGGTGCGGGCCGAGGGGGCCGGCGACGCGGGCCCGGAGGCCGGGGACGGCGGCGAGGGCGGCGGGCAGGTCGTGGGTGACGTGGTAGCCGGGGGCGAGGAGGAGCGGGACGAGCACCGCCTCGCGCCCCTCGGCGGCGAGGCCCGCGAGGGTGTCGTCGAGGAGCGGCGCGTTCAGCTCGACGTGGGCGAGCCGCACGTCGAGCCCGGGACGCAGCTCGCGGACCCGGTCGAGGAGCCGCGCGAGCGCGGCACGCGCGCGTGGGTCCCGGCTGCCGTGGCCTACGGCGACGAGCACGGGTGCGGCGCCGGACGTCCGGACGTCGGTGCCGGTTCGGGAACCGGCGCCGGGCCGGGGGGCGGTGGCGGGGCCGGGGAGCTGTGTGAACGGCTGCATGGGCGGCGTACCTCCTGCTCGGGCTTCGCCGCCGGGGCGTCGTACGGACGCACCCGGCGGAGCTGGAGTCCGAGCTGCCGCGCGACCCGCCCCAGGAGGGCGGCGGCGTCCGCGAACGTGCTGTCCGGCTCCGTCATGGACCGATCCTGGCCCCGGCACGTTGCCTGCCCGTTGCGCGCCGGTCACGGATCTTTTCCAGGACCGCACACGGGTGTTTCACCGGGCTCACGCGCGCGTGGGGACGGCTGTCAGGCGGCGAGCCAGACGCGGAGGGGGCCGAGCTCCGTGAAGCCGGCGGCGAGGGCCGGGGCCAGGTCGTCGCCGGACTCGTAGCCGACGACGGGCACGGCGGGGTCGGCGGCGGCGAGGGCGGCGGCCCAGACGGCGGCCGGGTCGGTGCCGTCGGCGGCGAAGAGGTTGGAGACGCCGGTGGCGCCGGCTCCGGTGGAGAGGACGGCCCCGCCGACGACGCGGCCGTCGGCTCCGGGGACGGCGAGGACGGTGACGGCCGGGTCGTCGAGGAGGGCCGGACGGAAGAGGGCCGCCTCGTCGGCGTCGCCGCCGCTCCAGGCGTGCGCCCAGGCGGCGAGGGCCTCGGGGCTGCCGGCGCGGGTCCAGGAGGGGGCGGGGACGGCCGGGGCGCCGGCCGGACGGCCGATCCAGGTGGCGTCGAAGAGCGGCCGGAAGCCCTCGGGGGCGAGGTCGAGGCGCGCGTAGGAGTCCTTGACGGAGGCGCCGGGCCCGGTCAGGTCGATGCCCGTGACGACGTCGGCGGCGGTCGCGTCCGCGGCGAGGGAGACGGCGTCGGGGTAGTACAGCGGGGTGCGGTGGGGGCTGGTCCAGGCGCGGGGGCCGGTGGCCGTGGTGAGGCCGTGGGCCCGGCACATGCTCCCGCACCACTCGGCGTTGTTCCGCACGGCGGCGGTCAGCAGCTCTTCGTTGATCACCGCCGGATCGTACGGAGGACCCGCCCCTCTCCTCCCCTCTTTTTTCGTTCCGAATCACGGAATATCTTTTCCACTATGAGAATGTCCCCCGCGTCGCTCCCCCGGCGCGTCACCGCCGAGTTCACCGGCACCGCCGCCCTCGTCGCCGTGATCGTCGGCTCCGGCCTCCGCGCCGACTCCCTCAGCCAGGACATCGGGGTCCGGCTGCTCGCCAACGCCACCGCCTCCGCCCTCGGCCTCGGGCTGCTGATCGCGCTCCTCGGGCCGCTCTCCGGCGCCCACTTCAACCCCGTCGTCACCCTCTCCGAGTGGTGGGGCCGCCGCCGCGAGCAGGAGGGCCGCGAGGTCCTCGCCTACGTCACCGCCCAGGTCGCCGGCGCGGTCGCCGGCGCCCTGCTCGCCGAGGCGATGTTCGGCCGGGCGCCCGGCTCCTGGTCCACCGAGCCGCGCGCCGCGCTCCACCTGCTGCTCGGCGAGGCCGTCGCCACCGCCGGGCTCGTCCTCGTCGTCCAGGGCCTGCGGCACATCGGCCGCCCCCAGCTGGCCCCGGTCGCCGTCGCCGGGTACATCGGCGCCGCGATCTGGTTCACCTCCTCCGGCTCCTTCGCCAACCCGGCGGCCACCGTCGGCCGCTCCCTGACCGACTCCTTCACCGGCATCGCCCCCGCCTCGGTGCCCGCCTACGCCGCCGCCCAGCTCCTCGGGATGCTGCTCGGGATGGGGCTTGCGAGTGTGCTGTACGGAACAGACGGCGGCGCGACCGAACCGCGGCAGGCTCCCGCGCGTCGGACCGGGTGACAGCCCGTCCCTTCCCCGCCCTCCTGGAGGCACAGCCGATGCAGGTCCGGTTCCCCCGCACCGTCCGGGCCCGCCGCCGCACCGTCCAGGCCGTGATGGCCGCCGCCGTCCTGGCCCTCGCCCCCGCGACCTGGATGCACACCGCCGCCGCCGGGAAGCTGCGGACCACCGCCGACGTGCCCGCCCGGGACGTCGCCGTGGTCTTCGGCGCCGGGCTGTGGAACGGCCGCCCGACGCCGTACCTCGCCCACCGGCTCGACACGGCCGCCGAGCTCTACCGCACCGGCAAGGTGAGGGTCCTCCTCGTCACCGGCGACAACAGCCGGACCGCATACGACGAACCGAGCGCCATGCGCGCCTACCTGACGGCCCGGGGCGTCCCGGACGAGAAGGTCGTCAGCGACTACGCGGGCTTCGACACCTGGGACAGCTGCGTCCGGGCCCGGAAGGTCTTCGGCGTCGACCGGGCCGTCCTCGTCACCCAGGACTTCCACGTCAAGCGGGCCGTCGCCCTCTGCGAGCGGGCCGGGGTGGCCTCGTACGGCGTCGGCGTCGCCGAACCGCACGACACCACCTGGTACTACGGCACCACCCGCGAGCTCCTCGCCGCCGGGAAGGCCGCCCTCGACGCCGCCGTCCGCCCCGACCCGCACTTCCTCGGCCCGCGGGAGCCCGGGGTGGCGGAGGCCCTCGCCTCACCCCGCACCACCCCGTGACCTGAGCGGAGAGCACCGCGCCCGTAATACGGGGCGCCGCCGCCCGTAACACGCCCGACGCACCCTGGACGGCATGTCCGACGCCACCGCGGTCCCCACCCACTGCCCCTACTGCGCCCTGCAGTGCGGCATGAAGCTCCGCCCGACCGGCACGGCGGAGCTGCCCGCCGAGGTGGTCGAGCGGACCGACTTCCCGGTCAACCGGGGCGCGCTGTGCGGCAAGGGCCGCACCGCCCCCTCCGTACTCTCCTCCCGGGTCAGGCTCACCGAGCCCCTGGTCCGCCGCCCTGACTCCGGGGCGCTCGAACCGGCCTCCTGGGAGGAGGCACTCTCCGCCGTCGCCGAGGGGCTTCGCCGGACCCGCGCCGACCACGGCCCCGACGCCGTGGGGGTCTTCGGCGGCGGCGGACTCACCAACGAGAAGGCGTACACGCTGGGGAAGTTCGCCCGGCTCGTGCTCGCCACCTCGCAGATCGACTACAACGGCCGCTTCTGCATGTCCTCGGCGGCCGCCGCCCACCAGCGGGCCTTCGGGCTCGACCGCGGCCTGCCCTTCCCGCTGGAGGACATCCCGAAGACCGGCTGTGTGATCCTCGTCGGCTCCAACCTCGCCGAGACCATGCCGCCCGCCCTGCGCTACCTCACCGAGCTGCGGGAGAACGGCGGGAAGCTGATCGTCGTCGACCCGCGCCGCACCCGCACCGCCGAACAGGCCGACCTCCACCTCGCCCCCCGCCCCGGCACCGACCTCGCGCTCGCCCTCGGCCTGCTCCACCTGGTCGTCGCCGAGGGCCGCGTCGACGAGGAGTTCGTCGCCGGGCGCACCGCCGGCTGGGAGGCCGCCCGGGCCGGCGCGATGGCCCACTGGCCCGAGCACGTCGAGCGGATCACCGGCATCCCCGTGCCCGCCCTGCGCGAGGCCGTCGCGCTGTTCTGCGACGCCCCCACGGGCATGGTGCTCACCGCGCGCGGCCCCGAGCAGCAGTCCAAGGGCACCGACACCGTCGGCGCCTGGATCAACCTCTGCCTCGCCACCGGCCGGGCCGGCCGGCCGTTCTCCGGCTACGGCTGCCTCACCGGCCAGGGCAACGGCCAGGGCGGCCGCGAGCACGGCCAGAAGGCCGACCAGCTGCCCGGCTACCGCAAGCTCGACGACCCCGCCGCCCGCGCCCACGTCGCCGGGGTGTGGGGCGTCGCCCCCGAGAGCCTGCCGGGGCCGGGCCGCAGCGCCTACGAACTCCTCGACGCGCTCGGCGGCGAGGTGCGGTCCCTGCTCCTGATGGGCTCCAACCCGGTCGTCTCCGCGCCGCGCGCCGCGCACGTCGAGGAGCGGCTGCGCTCGCTGGACTTCCTCGCCGTCGCCGACGTGGTCCTCTCCGAGACCGCCGCGCTCGCCGACGTCGTCCTGCCGGTGACCCAGTGGGCCGAGGAGACCGGCACCATGACCAACCTGGAGGGCCGGGTGCTGCTGCGCCGCCGCGCCCTCACCCCGCCGGAGGGGGTGCGTACCGACCTGGAGGTGCTGCACGCGCTCGCCGGGCTGCTCGGCTGGGAGAAGGGCTTCCCCACCGACCCGGAGGAGGTCTTCGAGGAGCTGCGGCGGGCCTCCGCCGGCGGCCCCGCCGACTACGCGGGCATCAGCTACCGGCGGATCGAGGAGGAGCAGGGCGTCTTCTGGCCGTGCCCGGAGGAGGACCACGACGGCACGCCCCGGCTCTTCCTCGACCGGTTCGCGACCGCCGACGGGCGGGCCCGCTTCGTGCCGGTGACGCACCGGCCCGCCGCCGAGGAGACCGACGCGGAGTACCCGGTGGTCCTCACCACCGGGCGGGTCGTCTCCCAGTACCAGTCCGGGGCGCAGACGCGGCGGGTCGCGGAGCTGAACGCCGCCGCGCCCGGCCCCTTCGTGGAGCTGCACCCGCGGCTCGCGGAGCGGATCGGGGTCGCGGAGGGCGAGCCGGTGGCGGTGGTCTCGCGGCGCGGGCGGGCGGTGGCGCCGGCCCGGATCACCGGCACGATCCGCCCGGACACCGTCTTCATGCCCTTCCACTGGTACGGGGAGGGGCGGGCGAACACGCTGGTGAACCCGGCGCTGGACCCGGTCTCCCGGATGCCCGAGTTCAAGGTGTGCGCGGTGCGGCTGGAACCGGTCGCGCGGTGACCGGCCGGCCGGGCTACGGCCGGTCGAACCAGTCGCCGCTCTCGATGACCGGGCCGAGGGGGGCGTCCGGGGACGCCACGAACACCCAGGCGGACACCTGCGCCCCGTCCTCCGTCCGGACGACGTCCATGGCCACCCGCTCGTAGCCGACGGGCAGCTCCAGGCGGTCGAGCAGGCCGAACAGGTCGCCGTAGTCGCCGGACGAGGGCGTGAGCAGCGAGCCGATCACCCGGCCGCCGGTCCGCGGCACGACGTACGGGTAACCGGGCCCGTCGTGCAGGACCGCGCCGGGCAGCACGGCGGCCGCCTCGGTGCCGATCCGGCCGGTGAGGAACCGGTCGTGGTTGTACCCGCCCGGGCGCAGCGTCCCGTACACGAAGAAGGGCCGCTCGTCCCGGGCCGGGGTCTCCGGCTCGACGGCGCCCGCCGTCTCGTCCTCGACCCAGCGGGCGTACCGCTCGGCCACCCGGGTCACCCGGGTGGCGAGGATCTCGGGCGTCTCGTAGTCGTGCGCGGCGGTGAGATGGGCCTCCAGGGCCCCGTAGCGGGCCTCGGTGGTCTTGAACACCACCTCCCACTCCTCGGTGGTCTCGATCGCGCCCCGCCAGTGGTAGACGGAGGTGACGGGCCCCGAGATCTGCGCGCACGCGGCGAGCCGGGCCTCGACGGCGCCGCGCGCCAGGGCGTCGGCCTTGGCGCGCGCGTCGGTGGTGGTGCGGACGGTGACGATCACGCCTCCACCGTACGGGCGAACTGTGCCGCGTGCAGCCGGGCGTACGCGCCGCCGCGGGCGAGCAACTCCTCGTGGGAGCCCTGCTCGGCGATGCCGCCGCCGTCCATGACGACGATGGTGTCGGCGTCCCGGATCGTGGAGAGCCGGTGGGCGACGACGAAGCTGGTGCGGCCGGCCCGCAGGGCGGACATGGCGCGCTGGACGTGGAGTTCGGTGCGGGTGTCGACGGAGCTGGTGGCCTCGTCGAGGACGAGGATCACCGGCTCGGAGAGGAAGGCGCGGGCCAGCGTGACCAGCTGGCGCTCGCCGGCGCTGAGGCCGCCGCCGTCCTCGTCGAGGACGGTGTCGTAGCCGTCGGGCAGGGTGCGGATGAAGCGGTCGGCGTGGACGGCCTCGGCGGCGGCGACGACCCGCTCGCGGGAGACCTCCCCGGGGACCCCGTAGGCGATGTTCTCGGCGATGGTGCCGCCGAAGAGCCAGGTGTCCTGGAGGACCATGCCGATGCCGGAGCGCAGCTCCTCCCGGCCCATCCGGGCGGTGTCGACGCCGTCGAGGAGGATCCGGCCGCCGGTGGGCTCGTGGAACCGCAGCAGCAGGTTGACCAGGGTCGTCTTGCCGGCGCCGGTGGGGCCGACGAGGGCGACGGTGCGGCCGGGTTCGACGGTGAGGGAGAGGTCCTCGACGAGCGGCCGGTCCGGCTCGTAGCGGAAGGAGACGTGCTCGAAGACGACCCGGCCGCGCGGCACGGCGGGCTTCTCGGGGTCGGCCGGGTCCGGGCGCTCCTCCTCGGCGTCGAGGAGGTCGAAGACCCGCTCGGCGGAGGCGACGCCGGACTGGAGCAGGCTCGCCATGGCGGCCACCTGGTTGACCGGGCCGTTGAACTCGTAGGAGTACTGGACGAAGGCCTGGACGTCGCCGACGGTGAGGGTGCCGCTCGCCACCTTCAGGCCGCCGAGGACGGCGATCAGGACGTAGCCGAGGTTGCCGGCGAGGGTGACGGCGGGCTGGACGAGGCCGGAGACGACCTGCGCGCGGAGCCCGGCCCGGTACAGCTCCTCGCCGAGCTCGTCGAAGCGGCGGACGGCCTCGTCGCGGCGGCCGAAGGCGACGACCTCGGTGTGGCCGGTGATGGTCTCCTCGGCGTGGCCGCCGAGCCGGCCGGTGACCGCCCACTGCTGCACGAACTGCGGCTGGGCGCGGCGGGCGACGAGGGCGGCCAGGCCGAGCGAGACGGGCACGGTGCCGAGGGCGACGAGGGCGAGCCCCGGGGAGATCCAGAGCATCATCGCGAGCACCCCGAGGAGGGTGAGGACGGCCCTGATCATCTGGCTGAGCGCCTGCTGGAGGGTCTGGGTGACGTTGTCGACGTCGTTGGTGGCGCGGGAGAGGACCTCGCCGCGCGGCTGTCCGTCGAGGTAGCCGAGCGGCAGCCGGGCCAGCTTGTGCTGGGTCCGCTCGCGCAGCCGGTGGCCGGCCCGCTGGACGACGTCGGTGACGAGCCGCTGCTGGACCCAGGTGAGCAGGGAGACGGCGACGACGGTGACGCCCGCGAGGGCGAGCTGCCGGCCGACGGCGGTGAAGTCGACGCCGCCCGGCCCGGCGGCGCCGGTGAGGACGAGGTCGGTGGCGCGGCCGAGGAGGAGCGGGATCAGGACGGTGAGGCCGACGGCGGCGGCGCCGGCGGCGAGGGCGGCGGCGAGCCGGGCCCGGTCGGGGGCGAGGGTGCGCAGCAGGCGGACGGCGGAGGCGCGGAAGCGCAGCGAGCGCTCCGGGGAGGGCGTGCCGGGGGCGCCGGGCCCGCCGCCCGGCTGGGGGGCGGGGCCGCGGCGGGCGGGGGCGGTGGGGCGGGGTGCGGTCGCGGTGGTCACGCGGCGGCCTCCTCGGTGGGCTGGGAGCGGACGATCTCCCGGTAGGTGGGGCTGCTCGCCAGGAGTTCCTCGTGGGTGCCGGTGCCGACGGCGCGGCCCCGGTCGAGGACGACGATCCGGTCGGCGTGGCGGATGGTGGAGACCCGCTGGGCGACGAGGACGACGGCGGCGTCGGCGGTCTCGCGGCGCAGGGCGGCGCGCAGCCGGGCGTCGGTGGCGTTGTCGAGGGCGGAGAAGGAGTCGTCGAAGAGGTAGAGGCGGGGGCGGGCGACGAGGACCCGGGCGATGGCGAGCCGTTGGCGCTGGCCGCCGGAGAGGTTGGCGCCGCCCTGGCTGACGGGCGCGTCGAGTCCCTGGTCGAGGGCGCGGACGAAGTCGGCGGCCTGGGCGGTCTCCAGGGCGTGCCACAGCTCCTCGTCGGTGGCGCCGGGCCTTCCGTACCGCAGGTTGGAGGCGACGGTGCCGGAGAAGAGGTACGGCTTCTGGGGGACGAGCCCGACGGTGGCGGCGGTGACCGCGGGGTCGAGGGCGCGGACGTCGGAGCCGTCGAGGAGGACCCGTCCCTCGGAGGCGTCGAGGAGCCGGGGCACCAGGCCGAGGAGGGTGGACTTGCCGCTGCCGGTGGCGCCGATGACCGCGGTGGTCTCGCCGGGGGCGGCGTGCAGGGTGACGCCGTCGAGGACGGGTTCCTCGGCTCCGGGGTAGCGGAAGGTGACGTCCTCCAGGGTGAGGTGGCCGGAGCCGGGGACGGCGGGAGGGGCGAGGGCGGGCGGGGGCGCGGGGGCGGGGGCGGTGGCGAGGACTTCGCGGACGCGGGCGGCGCCGGCCTCGGCCCGGGGCAGGTGCATGAGGAGGAAGAGCGCCATCATCACGGACATGGCGGTCTGGAGGAGGTAGCCGAGGAAGGCGACGAGGGTGCCGGCCTGGACGGCGCCGGAGTCGATGCGGTGGGCGCCGGCCCAGACGAGGAGGAGGGTGGTGGCCTCCCAGACCAGCAGGACGATCGGGTACATGACGGCCTGGAGGCGGCCGGCCCTCAGGCCGGTGTCGAGGAGGGCGGAGTTGGCGCCGGCGAAGCGGGCGCGCTCGTGGCCGTCGCGGACGAAGGCGCGGACGACCCGGACGCCGGTGATCTGCTCGCGCAGCACCCGGGTGACCCCGTCGAGGTGTTCCTGCATGCCGCGGAAGAGGGGCCGCATGCGGAGCACGACGGTGCCGACGGCGAGGGTCATGACGGGGACGAAGAGCAGCAGGACGAGGGCGAGCGGCACGTCCTGGCGCAGGGCCATGGCGAGCCCGCCGACGCACAGCAGCGGGGCGGCGACCAGCATGGTGAGCGCGAGGACGGCGAAGGTCTGCACCTGCTGGACGTCGTTGGTGGCGCGGGTGATGAGCGAGGCGGTGCCGAAGCGGCCGCGTTCCAGGGCGGGGAGGTCCTGGATCCGCCGGAAGACCTCGGAGCGCAGGTCGCGGGCGACGGAGAGGGCGATCCGGGCGGCGGTGTAGGTGACGGCGGCGGCCGCGGCGGCCTGGAGGAGGGTGACGGCGGCCATGACGGCGCCGCCGGAGAGCACGCGGCCGGTGTCGCCGCGGAGCACGCCCTCGTCGATGACGCCGGCGTTGAGCGCGGGCAGGGCGAGCGAGGCGAGGCTCTGGACCAGCTGGAGCAGGACGAGTAAGACGAGCCGGGCGCGGTGTGGGCGCAGCCGCCCGGCCAGGAGGCGCAGCAGGGTCATGACGGCTCCTCAGGCGGCGTACGGGCGGACGGCCTTGGCGTCGCGCAGGGCGGTTCCCCACCAGGCGAGCTGGTCGAGCATGAGCTTGGCGCCGGCCTCGGGCCCGGTCGGGTCCTTGAAGCGGCCCTCCTCGTCGAACTGCCCGTGGGCGTTGGGCAGGACGACCCCGTCGCGGACGGTCACGGCGTGCATCTCGGCGTAGACCTGGCGGAGCTGCTCGACGGCCCGGATGCCGCCGGAGATCCCGCCGTAGGAGACGAAGCCGACGGGCTTGGCGCGCCACTGGGTGTAGTGGCGGTCGATGAGGTTCTTGAGGGAGGCGGGGAAGGAGTGGTTGTACTCGGGGGTGAGGACGACGAAGGCGTCGGCGGCCTCCAGGACGGGGGTGACGCGGGCGAGTTCGGCGCGGACGGCGGGGTCGGGGTCGTAGGAGAGGGAGGTGGGGAGGGTGACGTCGGCGAGGTCGAGGACGGTGAGGGCGAAGTCGTCGCGCTCGGCGACGCGGGAGCGGAACCAGTCGGCGATGACGGGGGCGAAGCGGCCTTCGCGGTCGCTGGCGACGACGAGGGCGAGGGTCAGGGGGGCGCCGACGGTGGCGTTGGTGATGTCCATGTCGAGGATCGTGGTACCTCAAGTTTGGTTGAGGTCAAGCGCGGTTCTCCGGGACCCGTCCGGGCGGTCTCCGTGACTACGGTGGGGCCATGACGACTTCTCCCGTTCCGGCCTCCGCGCACATCGAGATCGACGGGGTCCCGGCCGCCGATCCGGCCTCCCTCTCGGTGGTGATGGGCGGCTACGGCCACTTCACCGCGATGCAGGTGCGGGACGGCCGGGTGAAGGGCCTCGGCCTGCACCTCGACCGCCTCGACCGGGCCACCCGCGAGCTGTTCGGCGAACCACTGCCCGGGGAGCGGGTGCGGGAGCTGCTCGCGCGGGCGCTCGGGCGGGCGGGGCGGCGGGACGCGTCGGCGCGGGTGTACGCGTACGAGCACGGCTCCGGCTTCCTGGTGGCGGTCACCGTCCGCGAGGCCGCGCCCGACGGGCTCGGCGCGCCGCAGCGGCTGACGGCGGTCGACTACCTGCGCCCGGCGGCGCACCTCAAGCACCTGGGCGGCTTCGGGCAGATGTACCACGGCGACGCGGCGCGCCGGGCGGGCTTCGACGAGGCGCTGCTGACCACGCCGGCGGGCGAGGTCGCGGAGGGCGCGGTCGCCAACATCGCCTTCTGGGACGGCACTTCGCTGGTGTGGCCGACGGCCCCGCATCTCACCGGGATCACCATGGCGCTGCTCGCGCCGCGGCTGCCGTCGATCCACCGCCCGGTCCCCCTGGCCGAGTTGGCGGGGTTCCGGGCCGCGTTCACCGCCAACTCGCGGACGATCGCGCCGGTGACGGCGGTCGACGGGGTGGCGTACCCGGTGGACGAGGCGCTGATGGCGCGGGTCCTGGCGGCCTACACGGCGGTGCCGGGCGAGAAGATCGTTTCCGGTGACGGGAGTGTTCTCGCCGGTTAGCCTGCGGCCATGGTGTTCAAGAGACTTTTCGGCAATGGCGGCGTTCCGCTGGAGATCGACACGATCGTCCCCGACGAGCCGGTCCGTCCGGGCGGCAAGCTGCGCGGCGAGGTCGTCGTCCGGGCCCCCGAACGCGACCTGAAGATCGAGTCGATACGCATGCGGATGGTCGTCAACGCGTCCCTCGCGCACAAGGGGGACGGCGACGGCACGGACGACGGCACGACCGTCTGCTACCCCAGCGCCAGCGGCTGGTTCGAACTGAAGAAGGGCGAGGAGCGGCGCATCCCGTTCTCCGAGCGCCTGAAGTGGGAGACCCCGCCGAACGAGACGCGCGGCGAGCGGCTCGGCGTCTCGATCGGCGTCCGGACCGAGGTCGAGGCCGTCGGCGTCAAGGCGGCGACGGACCTGGACCCGGTGCGGGTGGAGACGCTGCCGCTCCACGAGGCGGTCCTCGACGCCTTCGAGGCCGAGGGGTACGGCCTGGAGAACTCCCGGGTGTACGAGAACTCGATCGCCCCGGCGGAGTACCACCTGTACCTGTGGCAGGGCTTCCGGCTGAGCGACCGGCGGGGCGAGGAGGGCCGCCCGCAGCGGCTGGAGCTGACCTTCCACACCAACGCGGTCGGCTGCGAGATCTTCCTGCGCCGGTTCCGGCAGAGCGCCGACGGCTACTGGAGGGACAAGCCGGAACCGCTGCGGTTCGTCGCCGCGCACCACGAGGTCGGAAGCCGCGACTTCGGCGCCGACGTCCGCCGGTGGCTGGAGAGCGCCGCCGCGCTGAAGCAGGGCAAGGGCGACGGGGACGACGAGGACTGACGGGCGGCGGCCGAGGGCGCGGGCACCCCTCAGGGGGCCCGCTCACCCGTTCGGCACGACATGTCAGCTGACGCCTTATAACCAGCTCTGACCTGCGGAAACGTCCTGATTCCAGTCGACGCGCCGCATCGGACGGAGCAATCCTGACGCGCCATCAGCAGGCGGGGGGCGCGCCGGGGCCGTTTGCTCGGTCGTACGGAAGACCGTACGACCGAACGACCGCGCGCCCCGGAGGACCCCACCATGCGCCCCACCACCCGCCTGCTCACCGGAACCGCGCTGACGGTCGTCGCGCTCGGCGCCTTCGCCGCGCCGGCCGCGTACGCGAACAACGACAAACCCGAGACGCTGGAGATCTATCCCTCCACCGCCTCCCCCGGCACCACCGTCACCGTGAACACCCTGGCCTGCGGCAAGAACGGCCACGGCGTCGGCGACGCGAACTCGGTGGGCGCCGGGGAGTTCCAGCTCAGCCCGAGCACGCACAAGGAGGTCGTGGTGGGTCAGTTCACCCTGCCCCAGCACGCCAAGCCCGGAACCCACTGGATCGCCGTCGCCTGCGACAACGGCCGGACCGCCCGCGGCGAGCTGACCGTGAAGCACCGCGAGCCCAGCGGTCATGTCAAGACCGGTGTCGGCGGCAGCATCGGCCCCGACACCGCCCAGGTCACGGCGGGCGCGGCGGTGCTGGCCGCGGCTGCCGTCGGCGGTGTGTGGCTCATGCGGCGCCGGGCGAGCGGCGCCCAGGGCCACTGATCACACCGCCCCGTCCCGCCCCCGCCCGGCTCCCGCACACGGCCGGCCGGGGGCGGGGCCTTCCCCCGATCCCGAGGAAACGACGTGAGCAACAGGAGCAAGGGCTGGGGCATAGCGGTGGCCGCCTGCGTCGGCCTCTGGCTCGTCCAGAACGGCTCGCAGGACGTCACCCCGCCCGTCCCGTCCGCCGCCCAGGCCTTCGCCGCCGGGCCGAGCGTCCACACCGACGCCGCCGCCGACCCGCTGCCGTCGTCCCCGCCGGTGCGGCTGCGCATCCCGGAGACGGACGTGGACGCGCCGATGACCCGGCTCGGCCTCGCCCCGAACGGCTCCCTGGAGGTGCCGCCGGCCGAGGACCGGAACCTCGCCGGCTGGTACGGGGACGGCGTCACGCCCGGCGCCAAGGGCACCGCGATCGTCGCGGGTCACGTGGACAACGCCGGCGGCCCCGCCGTCTTCTACACGCTCGGCGCCCTGCGGAAGGGGCACCGGATCGAGATCGACCGGGAGGACGGGAAGACGGCCGTCTTCACCGTCGACGCCGTCGAGGTCTACGACAACGACGCCTTCCCCGACGAGAAGGTGTACGGCGCCACCGACCGCGCCGAGCTCCGCGTCATCACCTGCGGCGGCGGCTTCTCCGAGAAGGGCGGCGGCTACCAGGGCAACGTGGTCGCCTTCGGGCACCTCATCGGCGTGCGCTGAGCCGGGGCCTCACGCCCACTGGTCCCAGCCCAGCTTCGCCGCCATGGAGAGGACCACCACCAGCAGCACCGCGCGGACGAAGCCCGAGCCCTTGCTCAGCGCCATCCGGGCGCCGGCCATCCCGCCGGCCAGGTTGAAGGCCGCCATGAGCGCGGCCAGCTGCCAGTAGACGGTGCCCTGGTAGGCGAACATGGCGAGCGCGCCCCCGTTGGTGCAGACGTTGACGATCTTGGCGGTGGCGGAGGCCGTCACCAGGTCGAGGTGGAGCACGGCGGTCAGCGCGAGCACCAGGAACGTGCCGGTGCCGGGCCCGAACAGACCGTCGTAGAAGCCGATGCCGCCGCCGACGAGGACGATCGCCGTGACGAGCCGGGCCCGGGTGAGCGGCGCCCGGTCCTCCCCCGCCGGGCGCGCCCCGAACGAGGGCTTCAGGATCACGAACGCCGCCACCGCGACGAGCACCACGATGATCAGCGGCCGCAGGATCTCCTCGTCGACCGCGGTCGTGAACAGGGCTCCGGCCGACGAACCCGCGAGGGCCGCGAGCCCGACCCGTACCGCCGTCCGCACCGGCACCCTCGTCTTGCGGGCGTAGGTGATCGCCGCGCCCGTCGTGCCGACGATCGAGACCGCCTTGTTGGTGCCGGTGACATAGGGGTACGTGGCGTTCGGCAGCCCGATCAGCAGCGCCGGCATGAGCAGCAGCCCTCCACCGCCCACCACGGCGTCGATCCAGCCCGCGACGAGCGCGGCCAGGCACAGCAGGACGATGGTGGTGAGGGTGATGTCGGGCATGACTGTGACCCTAGGGACGGGATCGTTGGCCCGTCCATCGATCGCCTGATCGTTGAGCAAGCTCTGAGCTTGGGGCGGCCCCGCGCCCTCACAGCCCGCCTCCTCCCCCTCGGAGATCAGCGTTCCGTGCGGGAAACAGTCGGGATGCCACCGGGAAACACCGGGCCCGCACCCTTCGGGGTATGAGTACACGGATCGTGGTGGTCGGAGGCGGAACGGCGGGCCTCCGCCTCGCCCAGCGCCTGCCGGTCACCCTCCTCGGCGAGGAGCCGCACACCCCGTACAACCGGGTGCTGCTCGCCGACGTCCTCGCCGGACGGTACGCCCCCGAGGTCGTCGCCCTGCCCGAACCGCGCGAGCCGGTGCGCCGCGGGGTGCGGGTGGTGGGGATCGACCGGGCGGCCCGGACGGTGGAGTGCTCGGACGGCGAGCTCGTGCCGTACGACCGGCTGGTGCTCGCCACCGGCTCGAACCCGGTGCTGCCGCCGCTGCGCGGTCTGCGCGGGGCGGAGCTCCCCCGGGGCGTCCACTCCTTCCGCACGCTCGACGACTGCCTGGCGCTGCGGGCCGTCGTCCGGCCCGGGGTGCGGGCGGTCGTCGTCGGCGGCGGCCTCCTCGGCGTGTCGGCGGCGCGGGCGCTGGCCGCGCTGGGCGCCGAGGTGGTCCTCACCCAGCAGGGCGAGGGCCTCATGGAACGGCACCTGGACCCGTACGCCTCCGCGCTGCTGCGGGAGCACCTGGACGGGCTCGGCGTCGAGACGCACACCGAGTGCCGGGTCAGCGGCCTGCGGCAGCGGGACGGGGCGGTGACGGCGGTCGAGCTGGCCGACGGTTTCGTCCTGGACGCCCAGGTCGTGGTCCTGGCCTGCGGGGTCCGTCCCCGGGTGGCGCTGGCCCGCGCGGCCGGACTCGACGTCCGCTCCGGCGTCGTCGTCGACGACGAGCTGCGGACCTCGGACCCCTACATCCACGCGATCGGCGACTGCGCCGAACACGACGGCCGGGTCTACGGCCTGGCCGGCCCGGCGCTCGAACAGGCCGACGTCCTCGCCGACGTGCTGTCCGGCACCGCCGGGCCCCGCTACACCGGCACCCGGGCCCTCACGCGGCTCACCCTCGGCGGCGCGCAGCCGCTGGACCTCGCCGCCTTCGGCGAGGCCACCCCGCGGGCGGGGGACGACGTCGTCCAGCTGGCCGACGCGACCAAGGGCGCCTACCGCAAGGTCGTCGTCCGCGACAACCGGCTCGTCGGGGGCGTCCTCCTCGGCGATCTGGCCGCGGTCGGCGCGCTCGCCCGGGCCTGGGAGGGCGACGAAGCCCTCCCCGAGGCCCCCCTGCTGCACCTGCTCACCCACGACGGAGGCTCCGCATGACCACCCCCACCATCGTCCTGGTCGGCCACGGAATGGTCGGCCAGCGGTTCCTGGAGGCGCTCGCCGACCGGGGCGTCACCGAGCGGGCCAGGATCGTGGTCCTCTGCGAGGAGCCCCGCCCGGCGTACGACCGGGTCCAGCTGACCTCGTACTTCTCCGGGAAGACGCCCGACGACCTGTCGATGGTCGAGGACGGCTTCATGGAGCGGCACGGCATCGAGCTGTACACGGACGAGCCCGTCGTGGGCATCGACCGCGCGGCGCGGACGGTGACCGCCCGCTCCGGCCGGGTCGTCGCCTACGACCACCTGGTGCTGGCCACCGGCTCGTACCCCTTCGTCCCGCCGGTGCCCGGCAAGGACGCCACCGGCTGCTTCGTCTACCGCACGATCGAGGACCTCCTCGCCATCGAGGAGTACGCCAAGACGGCGACGACGGGCGCCGTGGTCGGCGGCGGTCTGCTGGGCCTGGAGGCGGCCGGCGCGCTGAAGGGCCTCGGGCTCGACACGCACATCGTGGAGTTCGCGCCGCGCCTCATGCCGGTGCAGGTCGACGAGGGCGGCGGCGCGGCGCTGCTGCGGACGATCGAGCAGATGGGGCTGACCGTGCACACCGGCACGGGCACCCAGGAGGTCGTGACGGCCGACGGGTCCGTGACCGGCATGAAGCTGTCGGACGGCGCCGAACTCGCCGTCGACATGGTGGTGTTCTCGGCGGGCGTGCGCCCCCGGGACCAGCTGGCGCGCGACTGCGGGCTCGACGTGGGCGAGCGCGGCGGCATCGCCGTCGACGCGCACTGCCGCACCTCCGACCCGGCGGTCTTCGCGATCGGCGAGTGCGCGCTCGCCGCCGACGGCCGGGTCTACGGCCTGGTCGCGCCGGGGTACGAGATGGCGCAGACGGTGGCCGCGGTGATCGCCGAGGAGGAGCCCGGCGACGGCTTCACCGGCGCCGACCTGTCGACCAAGCTGAAGCTCCTCGGGGTGGACGTCGCCTCCTTCGGCGACGCGCACGGCACCGCCGAGGGCTGCCTCGACGTCGTCTACTCCGACTCCCGCGCGGGCGTCTACAAGAAGCTGGTGGTGGACGGCGAGGGCCGGCTCCTCGGCGGCGTCCTGGTCGGCGACGCCGATTCGTACGGCCTGCTGCGCCCGATGACCGGCACCAAGCCGCCGGTCTCCCCCGAGCAGCTGGTGCTTCCGGCGGGCGCGGGCGCTCCGGTGGCGCTCGGCCCGTCCGCGCTGCCGGACGACGCCGTCATCTGCTCCTGCCACAACGTGACCAAGCACGCGATCGGCCAGTGCTCCTCGCTGCCCGAGGTGAAGAAGTGCACCAAGGCCGGCACGGGCTGCGGCAGTTGCGTGAAGGTCATCGAGAAGCTGCTGCCGAAGGCGGCCGACAAGGGGCTGTGCGGCTGCTTCCCGTACTCCCGCAGCGAGCTCTACGAGATCGCCCGCACCCTGCGGGTCACCTCCTTCGCCGCGCTGCTCGACTCGCACGGCCGGGACGGCGCGAAGGGCGGCGAGGGCTGCGAGGTCTGCAAGCCGACCGTCGGCTCGATCCTCGCCTCGCTCGCGCCGGCGATCGGTCTGGGCGGCTACATCCTCGACGGCGAGCAGGCCGCGCTCCAGGACACCAACGACCACCACCTCGCCAACCTCCAGCGCAACGGCTCCTATTCGGTGGTCCCCCGCATCCCCGGCGGCGAGATCACCCCGGAGAAGCTGATCGTGATCGGCGAGGTGGCCCGCGACTACGGCCTCTACACGAAGATCACCGGCGGTCAGCGGATCGACCTCTTCGGCGCCCGCGTCGACCAGCTCCCGGCGATCTGGACCCGCCTGGTGGACGCCGGCTTCGAGTCCGGTCACGCCTACGGCAAGGCGCTGCGCACCGTGAAGTCCTGCGTGGGACAGACCTGGTGCCGCTACGGCGTCCAGGACTCGGTGAAGATGGCCATCCAGCTCGAACTGCGCTACCGGGGCCTGCGCGCCCCGCACAAGCTGAAGTCGGCGGTCTCCGGCTGCGCCCGCGAGTGCGCCGAGGCCCAGTCGAAGGACTTCGGCGTGATCGCCACGGCGAACGGCTGGAACCTGTACGTCGGCGGCAACGGCGGCGCGACCCCGCGCCACGCCGACCTGCTGGCCCAGGACCTGTCGGACGCCGAACTGATCCGGCTCATCGACCGGTTCCTGATGTTCTACATCCGGACGGCGGACCGCCTGGAGCGGACGTCGGTGTGGCTGGAGCGCCTGGAGGGCGGGCTCGACCACCTCCGGGACGTGATCGTGAAGGACTCGCTGGGCCTCTGCGACGAGCTGGAGGGCCTGATGGCGGCGCACGTCGCCGACTACCAGGACGAGTGGGCGCAGACCCTGGACGACCCGGAGCGGCTGCGGCGCTTCGTCTCCTTCGTGAACGCGCCGGAGACGCCCGACCCGACGGTGCGCTTCGTGCCGGAGCGCGACCAGATCAAGCCCGACCTCACGATCCTGACGATCGGCACCCTGGAAGGAGCCACGTCCCGATGACGACACCGACGACGCTCGAACTCTCCCCGGCCCCCGACGCCTGGATGACGGTCTGCGAGGAGGCCCGGCTCACCCCGGGCCGGGGCCTGGCGGCGCTGCTGCCGGACGGCCGGCAGGCGGCGGTCTTCCGGGACCGGGCGGGGCGGGCGTACGCGATCGACAACCGCGATCCCTTCACCGGGGCGCAGGTGCTGTCCCGGGGGCTGCTCGGGACGGCGGACGGGCGGCCGTTCGTGGCCTCGCCGCTGCTGAAGCAGCGCTTCGACCTGGAGACGGGACGGTGCCTGGACGACGACGAGGTGACGGTGGCGGTCTATCCGGTCCGCACCATCTAGCTTGACCGGTCGTTCCAGAAAGGCGTACTGTCCACCCCGTGGCCAGGACCAAGGAATTCGACCCCGAGGCCGCGCTCCAGGCAGCGCTCGACCTGTTCTGGGCGCGCGGCTACGAGGCGACGTCGATGGCGGACCTCGTGGAGCACCTCGGGATCGGCCGGGCCAGCATCTACGCGACCTTCGGCAACAAGCACGAGCTCTATCTGAAGGCGATGGACCGCTACCTGGAGACCCGGGACCCGGGGCTCGTCGAGGAGCTGTCCGCGCCGGGCCCGGCGCTGCCGGCCGTCCGGGCGCTCGTCCGCCGCTTCGCCGCCGAGGCGACGGCGGAGGGCCTGCGCCTGACCGGCTGTTTCGTCACCAACTCGGCGGCGGAGCTGGCCCCGCGCGATCCGGTGGTGGCCCGCCGGGTCGAGCTCAGCTGGGAGCAGATCGAGACCCTTCTGTACGCGGCGCTCACCCGGGCCCGCGCCCAGGGGGAGCTGCCGGAGGGCCGCGATCCGCGCACCCTCTCCCGGATGCTCCTGGTCCTGCTCCAGGGGATCCGGGTGGTCGGCAAGGCGTCGACGGACCCGGCCAGGGTCCGGGACGCGGCGGAGGAGGCCCTGCGGCTGCTCGACTGAGCGGCCGGAAGGACGGGCGCCCTTGAAGGGCGCCTTTTCTCGGGGCTCATTCTGGAATGAACGGTCAAGTACAGACAGCACGGGGGGACACATGACGACACAGGGGACGACAACGGCACCGGTCACGCCCACGAGAGGCGGCCGGGCCGCCCGCCGGGGGTTCGCGCTGCTCGGCACCGTGCAGGCGACGCTCATCTTCACGCTCGCCTCGCTCGCCGTGCCGCTCCCCCGGATCGCCGCCGAATTCGGCCTGGACCAAGGGAGGCTGATCCTCCTCAGCGCCGCCTACGGACTGACCTTCGCCGGACTCCTGCTGCTCGGCGGACGGCTCGCCGACCGGTACGGCGCCCGGCGGGCGCTCACCGCCGGACTGCTCCTCTTCGCCGCCGCCTCCGCGCTCGCCCCGCTCGCCACCGGATACGCCGCCCTGCTCGGCGCCCGCTTCGCGCAGGGCGCCGGCGCCGCGCTCGTCGCCCCGGCCGCGATGGGCGCGCTGCGCGCCCTGTACCCCGAACCCGCCGCGTACGGGCGGGCGATGGGCACCTGGGGCAGCCTCTCCGTCCTCGGCGCCACCGCCGGGAACCTGCTCTCCGGCGCCCTCACCGCCGCCGCCTCCTGGCGCGCCTCCTTCGCCGTGCCGGTCGCCGTCGCGCTCGCCGCCCTGCTCCTCGCGCCCCGGCTGCTGCCCGCCACCCCGCCCGGCCACGGCCGCGCCCTCGACCTGCCGGGCGCCCTGCTCGCCACCGCCGGGATCGTGCTCGCCAGCACCGGCCTGGTGCTGACCGACGCCCACCCGTGGGGCTCCGCGCCCGTCCTCGTACCGCTGCTCGGCGGGCTCACCCTGCTCGCCGGCTTCGCCCGCGCCGAACGCCGGGCCGCCGACCCGCTGCTCCCGCCGGACTTCCTGCGGGACCGGCGGCGGCTCCTCGGGCTCGCCGCGATCGCGCTCACCGCCGCCGGCACGGCCACCGTCTTCGTCCTGCTCTCGCTCGACCTCCAGCGGGAGCGCGGCTACTCGGCGGCGCTCACCTCGGCCGCCTTCGTGCCCTTCGCCGCCGCGCTGCTCGGCGCCGGCCGGCTCGCGGGGCCGCTGCTCGGCCGGTACGGGCCCGGCCGGGTCGCCGCCACCGGACTCGGCACGGCGGGCGCCGGGCTCGCGCTGCTCGCGGCCGGCACGGCCGACCCCGCCCTCCCGTACGCGTACGGGCTGCTGCCCGGGCTGCTCCTGCTGCCCGCCGGCGGGTCGCTCTCCTTCGCGGCCGCCGCCGTCCTCGCCACCGAACGGGTCCCGGCCGACCGGGCCGGGCTCGCCGGCGGCGTCCTGAACACGGCGATGGAGCTCGGGCCGACCGTGCTCTTCGCCGCCCTGCTCACCCTCGGCGGCTCCGCCGCGCCGCTCGCCGCGGCGGCGGCGCTCTTCGCCGCCCTCGCCGTCCTCACCGTCCGTCTCGCCAAGTGACCATCGATTCCAGGGGAGTTCCCATGTCCGCAGCCGCCCGCTTCACCGGCCGTTCCGTCCTCGTCACCGGCGCCGGCTCCGGCCTCGGCCGCGAGATCGCCCGCGCCTTCGCCGCCGAGGGCGCGAGGGTGGTGGCCGCGGGGCGCACCGCCGCGGCCCTCGACGCGACCGTGGCCCTGATCGAGGCCGAGGGCGGTACCGCCACCGCCGTCACCGCCGACGTCACGGACCCCGCGTCCGCCCGCGCGCTGGTCCGGCGCACGGTGGAGACGTACGGCGGCCTCGACGTCGCCGTCAACAACGCGGGGATCTTCCGGGGCGGGCACAGCGCCGCCGACTTCCCCCTCGACGACTGGCAGGCCCTCCTCGACACCAACGTCACCGGTGTCCTGAACGCCCTCCAGGCCGAGGTCGGCCACATGCGGGCCCACGGCGGCGGGGCGATCGTCAACATCTCGTCCAACCTGGGCGCGCACGTCCGGATCCCGGGCGTCTTCGGCTACCAGGTCTCCAAGGCGGCCGTCTCGGCCCTCACCCGCGCCGCGGCCCGCGACCACATCGCCGACGGGGTGCGGATCAACGCGGTCAGCCCCGGCGCCTCGGAGTCCGCGATGTCGCTGCTGCCCGGCGAGAGCGAGGCCGAGCGGGCGGTCCGGATGAAGGAGCAGTCGCCGCTCGGCCGGATCACCTCGGCCGCCGAGGTCGCGGCGGCCGTCCTCCACCTCGCGTCGGACGCGGCGGGCTCCACCGTCGGCGCGGACCTGGTGGTCGACGGCGGCGTCTCCGCCTGAGCCCCCGGGGCGCCCGCTCAGCCCTGCGCGGCCTCCTGGTCCATCCAGAAGACCTCCCAGTGGTGGCCGTCCGGGTCGGCGAAGGAGCGGCCGTACATGAAGCCCATGTCCATGGCCTCCTTCGCCGGGCTGCCGCCCACCTCCAGGGCCCGGTCGGCCAGCTCGTCGGCCTTCTCGCGGCTCTCGGCGTTCAGGGTCAGCATCACCTGGGTGGTGGCGGAGGCGTCGGCGACCGCCTTGCCGGGGGCCATGAAGCCGGCGAACTTCTCCTCGGTGAGCAGCATGACGAAGATGGTGTCGCTGACCACCACACAGGCGGCGGTGTCGTCGCTGAACTGCGGGTTGATCGAGTAACCGAGCTTCTCGTAGAAGGCCTTGCTGACGTCGAGGTCCTTCACGGGCAGGTTCACGAAGATCATCTGCGGGGCCATGATGTGCTCTCTTCTCCGTCGTGCGGTCCGTCGTGCGGTTCCGTCGTGTGCGGTGCTTTCGGGAGTAGAGACGGGCCGTCCGGCCCGGACTCATCGCTCCCCGGAGAAGTTTTTTCGATCAGGCGGCCGAGCGCAGGGCGAGCGCCGCCAGCGGGACGAACCCGCCGGTCCCGCCGGCGGCCGCCTCGGCCTGCGCGCCGGGGCCGCCGAGCCGCTTCAGCATCGAGACGGCGATCCGCTCCCCCATCGCCTTGGCCCGGTCCGCGAGCGGACCCCGGTGGAGCCCGTCGACGGTGGCGTGCCAGAGCTGCACCCAGCGGCCGAAGTGGGCGGGGGTGAGCGGGCGGGCCGAGTGCAGCGCGGCGTGCGGGGCGAAGGCGTCCCGCCCGTATGCGGCCGTACGGAACAGGGCCCGCTCCCAGAAGTCGGCGATGCGCGGGAGGTGGACCTCCAGGTCGGTGCCGGCGACCTCGGTGAAGAACGGGCCGATGAGGGGGTCGGCGAAGGCCGCCGAGTAGAAGCGGCGCAGCAGCACGTCGAGGTCGTCGCGGCCGCCGATGTCGGTGAGCTCCCGGGTTTCGCGCATGCGCCCAGTCTGCCGGGCGGAGACGTCCTCCCCCAGTGCCGAAGGTCCCTGCCGGGCATAGCTTCGGACCATGAGCAGCGGCAAGCGCATCACCGAGAAGCTCTCGGACGAGGCCCTGACGGCGGCGACCGGCCGGGGCTGGGCGGAGTGGTTCGCCCGGCTCGACGCCTGGGGCGCGACCACCCGCACCCACACCGAGATCGCCCGCCACCTCGTCGACGACGAGGGCGTCGGCGGCTGGCACGCCCAGTCGGTGACCGTCGGCTACGAGCAGGAACGGGGCCTGCGGGAGGTCGGCCAGTCCGGCGACGGCGACTGGCAGGCGAGCGCGAGCAGGACCGTGGCCGCCCCCGCCGCCCGGGTCACGGACGCCTTCGTCGACCCGGAGCTGCGCCGCCGCTGGCTCCCGGACGGCGGCCTGGACCTCCGCGCCCACCGGCCCGGGAAGTCCCTCACGGCCGACTGGGAGGGCGGCCCGAGCCGGATCGCGGTCCATCTGACGCCGAAGGGCGAGACGAAGACCCTGGTGGGCCTCGGCCACCTGAAACTGCCGGACGCGGCGGCGGTGGCGGCGTCCAAGGAGTTCTGGCGCGACCGGCTGACCGCCCTCAAGACCCTGCTCGAGTCCAGCGACTGAGGGTCTCGCCCGCCCGGTCGTGAGTGAGCCAGGTGCCGTCGCCGAGGGGACGGACGTAGCCGGTGACGGGTGCGGGATAGGCGACGCGGCCGAGGACGCGCAGGTCGCCGTCGAGGAGCCAGTGGCCCGGGCCGTCCGCGTCGCCGTCGGTCTCCACCAGGGCGAGCACGGTGTCCGCGTCGACGTGCCCCGCGCACCAGTCCCAGCGCGGGGCGCCGGTGCGGTGCGCCGTCCCCTCCGCCAGCACCTCGCCGTCGGGGCCGTGGACCTGGAGGTCCCACCCGTTGTGCTCGACGGTGAGGAGGTGGCCCCGCTCGGGGTGGACGTCGAGCAGGATCCGGTCGAGGCCCTCGTTGAGGTCGCGCACGACGATCCCGTCGCCGTCCCGGCGGGCCCAGTACAGCAGGCAGCCGTCCTGGCCCATGCCGACGGAGAGGGCGACGTGCTCCCCGTCGGGCAGGGCGAGCTGGTACGAGCCCGAGGCGACGCTCTCCTCCAGCGGGATCCGGCCGACCTCGCGCCCGTCCCGGGCGTCGAGCACGACCCACCGCTCCGGCCCGTCCTCCCCGACGACATGGGCCCAGACGAGCCGCCCGTCGGCGGAGACGAGCACCGAGCCGTGCTCCAGGCCTTCGCAGACCTCCTGCTCGTCGCCGGTGTGCGGGTGGCCGATCACGGGACCCCAGCAGCCGTGCCGGTACTCCCACAGGGCGCGCCCGTCCGCGGCCACCGCCCGGACGGCCCGCTGGCCGGAGAAGACGGCGAAGCCCAGGTCCGGGGCGACCGCGTCGACCCCCTGGTCCCAGCCGGGCCAGGGCGCCGGGAAGACCGCGACGGGCTCCGGCGCCCCGGAGGAGGACTCCGGCATCCGGTGGACCTCCAGGCGGTCGCCCCGCCGCAGCGCGAGTCCGCCCGCGCCGGCCACGCGGGCCGGGCCGTCCACGAGGTCCGCCGCACCCGGCAGCCGTACCGATCCGAGCAACTGCGCGGTGATCGTCATGGCGCGAACCTAGCGTTCGCCTCCGACACCGACTCCCCCGCCCCTCCCGCGCCCCTTCCCCGTCACCGTTTGTTGATGCACAGTCAATTCCGCCCTCCTAGATTCCCCTCGCGCGGCCCCGCCGCTGACCGTGCGGCGGGAGGTCACCACACCCCTGGAGAGAAGACGTGGAGCGACGCAGTTTCCTGCGTGGAGCGGTCATCGGCACGTCGGCGGCCGCCTTCGGCGGCACCCTGATGGCGGGCGCCGCCTACGCGGCCCCCGCCCAGCCCGGCACCGGCCCCTACGGCGCACTCGGCGCGGCGAACGCGAACGGCATCATGCTGCCGGCCGGGTTCACCAGCCGGATCGTCGCCCGCTCGGGACAGACCGTCCCCGGCACCTCGTACACCTGGCACAACGCCCCCGACGGCGGCGCCTGCTACGCCGACGGCACCGGCTGGATCTACGTCTCCAACTCGGAGATCAACCCGAGCGGCGGCGCGAGCGCGCTGCGGTTCGGCTCCGCCGGCACGATCACCGGCGCCTACCGCATCCTGTCGAACACCCGGCAGAACTGCGCGGGCGGCAAGACCCCGTGGAACACCTGGCTCTCCTGCGAGGAGGTCAGCCTCGGCTACGTCTACGAGACCGACCCGTACGGCGTGAACGCGGCCGTCCGCCGTGACGCCATGGGCCGCTTCAAGCACGAGGCCGCCGCGGCCGACCCGGTCCGCAAGGTCGTCTACCTGACCGAGGACGAGTCGGACGGCTGCTTCTACCGGTTCATACCGACCACCTGGGGCAACCTCTCCTCCGGCACCCTCCAGGTCCTCAAGGCCGGCACGGCCACCTCCGGCTCCTTCACCTGGCAGAACGTGCCGGACCCGGACGGCTCCCCGACCACCACCCGCACCCAGGTCTCCGGCGCGAAGAAGTTCAGCGGCGGCGAGGGCTGCCACTACGCCGACGACAAGGTCTGGTTCACCACCAAGGGCGACAACCGCCTCTGGCAGCTGAACCTCACGAACAGCACCTACGAGCTCGCCTACGACGACTCGCTGGTGCCCGGCGGCGCCGCCCCGCTCACCGGCGTGGACAACGTCACCGGCGCCTCCTCCGGCGACCTCTACATCGCCGAGGACGGCGGCAACATGGAGATCTGCCTGATCACGCCGGACGACACCGTCGCGCCCTTCCTGCGGATCACCGGCCAGTCCGGCTCCGAGATCACCGGACCGGCCTTCTCGCCCGACGGCACGCGGCTGTACTTCTCCAGCCAGCGCGGCACCTCGGGCAGCTCCTCGGGCGGCATCACCTACGAGGTGACCGGCCCGTTCCGCGCGTAACAGCGCTCCTCACGGCGCCGCTGGGTCCCGCCTCCCCCGAGGAGCGCGGCGCCCAGCGGCGTCAGCGTGTGCAGCACCGCGTTCCCGTGCCGCAGGGTCGCGATCAGCCCGGCGTCCCGCAGCACGCCGGTGTGCTGGCTCGCCGAGGCGAGCGAGACCCCGGCCCGGCGGGCCAGCTCGCTGGTCGTCCCGCCGTCCCCGATGGCCTGGAGGACCTCCGCGCGGGTCTGGCCCACCAGCTTCGCCAGCGAGGAGACGCCCGGCGGCCGGACCGTCGGCGCCTCCCCGTGGGTCACCGGGTAGACGAGCACCGGCGGCAGCGCCGGGTCCCGCAGCATCACCGGCGTCCCCCGGCAGAAGTACGAGGGCTGGAGCAGCAGCCCCCGCCCGTCCAGGTGCACGTCCCGGTCGACCGGGTACGTCGCCTCCAGGACCGGCGCCCGCCAGGTCAGCATCGGCGGCAGCGAGTCGAGGAGCTCCTCCGCGCCGCCGTCCAGGACGGCCCGGCCCCGGCGCGCCCGGTCCGCCTCCACCCGGGCCCGGATGTGCGCCCAGTACGGCTCCACGGCCGCCCGGTGATAGCTGCGCAGCGCCCCGAGAAGCCGGTCGAAGGGCTCCGGGCCGCCGTCGGCGAGGGCCCGCAGCGAGTGCGGCACGGTGCGGCCGCCCGACCGGTCGGCGGCCAGCAGGGAGAGCTCCGAGCGGAGCCGGCCGGAGGGCGTCGCGCGGACCGCCCCGAGCCCGTCGTCGAGGCCGTGGAGGCCCTCCGCCGGGGTGAGGAAGTCGGGAAAATAGCCGCGGCTCGGGACGAGGGCGGCGAGCAGCCGGGTCTCCCCGCCGAGCCGCGCCCTGGTTTCCGTGCGCCATCCGCCGAACACCACCGGGCCACGCCGGTCCCTTAAACGGTGAAAGCTGAGAATCGTTTCCCACAGGACGTCAGGACGGGCGGCGATCCGCACCCCCGCCAGATCGTCCGCAGTGAAATGAATACGAAGCATGAAGTCCCCACCTGTGCACTCGCAACCACCCCGCGATCGAGTATGCACACCATCACAGCACGTTACCAGGGTGTTTCAGCCACAGATGAAAAGCATCGCGGCGAACACAGCCCAACGGAAATGCTGTGCGGGTCGGGCAGGAAACCTTCAGGACCGAGGTGACGTGGTGAAGACCGTGGGGGGCTTTGCCCGTCCGGCGGCGGTCGGCGAGGGTTGCGGCTCACCTGCCCGACACAGTGAAAAGGGAGCGGCCCCCGGGTGGGGATCCGGGGGCCGCGACCGAAACGCCCGCAAACACAGACGTTCAATTTCCAATAATTCAATGCGGACGTAATTACGCATGAATCTGACGTGAAAACGACGGGACGGACACCTCCGCACAAGGTGTCCGTCCCGTCGTTTTCGGTTCCGGGGCCGCCGTCCGCCGGTGAGGGTTCGGAAGGGATGGCCGACGGTGGCCCCGGGGGCTTCGTGGGGCCCCGCGGGCCCCTCGGGGGTCAGCGGCTGTCGCTGCCCTTCGCCTCGGCGGCCGCGCGGCCGGCCTCCAGGCGCGCCACCGGGATCCGGAACGGCGAGCAGGAGACGTAGTCGAGGCCGACCTCGTGGAAGAAGTGCACCGACTCCGGGTCGCCGCCGTGCTCGCCGCAGACGCCGAGCTTGATGTCGGGGCGGGTGGCCCGGCCGGCCTGGACCGCGGAGCGGACCAGGGCGCCGACGCCGTCCTTGTCGATGGTCTCGAAGGGGCTGACGCCGAAGATGCCCTTCTCCAGGTACGCGGTGAAGAAGCTGGCCTCCACGTCGTCGCGGGAGAAGCCCCAGACCGTCTGGGTGAGGTCGTTGGTGCCGAAGGAGAAGAACTCGGCGGCCTCGGCGATCTGGCCGGCGGTGACGGCCGCGCGGGGCAGCTCGATCATGGTGCCGAGCGCCAGCTTCAGCTCCACGCCGGTCTCCGCCACGACCTCGGCGATGACCTTCTCGGCGTCCTCGCGGACGATCTCCAGCTCCTGGACGGTGCCGACGAGCGGGATCATGATCTCGACGCGCGGGTCGCCCTTGGCGTCGATCCGCTGGGCCGCGGCCTCGGCGATCGCCCGGACCTGCATGGTGAACAGGCCGGGGATGACCAGGCCGAGGCGGACGCCGCGCAGACCCAGCATCGGGTTCTGCTCGTGCAGCCGGTGCACGGCCTGGAGCAGGCGCAGGTCGTTCTCGTGCGGCTCCTTGCGGGACTCGGCGAGGGCGACGCGCACCGACAGCTCGGTGATGTCGGGCAGGAACTCGTGGAGCGGCGGGTCGAGCAGGCGGACCGTGACCGGCAGCCCGTCCATCGCCTCGAAGAGCTCGACGAAGTCGGTCTTCTGGAGCGGCAGCAGGGCCTTGAGGGCGTCGTCGCGCTCGGCGTCGGTGTCGGCCAGGATCAGCCGCTCGACGTACTGGCGGCGCTCGCCGAGGAACATGTGCTCGGTGCGGCACAGGCCGATGCCCTGGGCGCCGAAGCGGCGGGCGCGGGAGGCGTCCTCGGCGTTGTCGGCGTTGGCACGGACGCGCAGCCGGCGGACGCGGTCGGCGTAGGCCATGATCCGGTGGACGGCCTGGACCAGCTCGTCGGCGTCGTCGGCGCCGGCGTGCATCCGGCCCTCGAAGTACTCGACGACCGGGGACGGTACGACGGGTACCTCACCGAGGTACACCTTGCCGGTGGAGCCGTCGATGGAGACGACGTCGCCCTCCTCGATGACCGCGCCGGAGGCGGTGGTCATGCGGCGGCGCTTGGTGTCGACCTCCAGCTCCTCGGCGCCGCAGACACAGGTCTTGCCCATGCCGCGGGCGACGACGGCGGCGTGCGAGGTCTTGCCGCCGCGCGAGGTCAGGATGCCCTCGGCGGCGATCATGCCGTCCAGGTCGTCCGGGTTGGTCTCGCGGCGGATCAGGATGACCTTCTCGCCGGAGCGGGACCACTTGACGGCCGTGTACGAGTCGAAGACGGCCTTGCCGACGGCCGCGCCCGGGGAGGCGGCGATGCCGCGGCCGATCTGCTCGACCTTGGCGTGCTCGTCGAACTTCGGGAACATCAGCTGGGCGAGCTGGGCGCCGGTGACGCGCTGGAGCGCCTCGGCCTCGTCGATGAGGCCCTGGTCCACGAGCTGGGTCGCGATGCGGAAGGCGGCACCGGCGGTGCGCTTGCCGACGCGGGTCTGGAGCATCCAGAGCTGGCCGCGCTCGATGGTGAACTCGATGTCGCAGAGATCCTTGTAGTGGGTCTCCAGGGTCTCCATGATCTGCATGAGCTGGTCGTACGACTTCTTGTCGATCGACTCCAGCTCGGCGAGCGGCACGGTGTTGCGGATGCCGGCGACGACGTCCTCGCCCTGCGCGTTCTGCAGGTAGTCGCCGTAGACGCCCTGGTGGCCGGAGGCGGGGTCGCGGGTGAAGGCGACGCCGGTGCCGGAGTCCGGGCCGAGGTTGCCGAAGACCATCGAGCAGACGTTGACGGCGGTGCCGAGGTCGCCGGGGATGCGCTCCTGGCGGCGGTACAGCTTCGCGCGGTCGGTGTTCCACGAGTTGAAGACGGCCTCGATGGCGAGGTCCATCTGCTCGCGCGGGTCCTGCGGGAAGTCGCGGCCGGTCTCGGCCTTCACGATGCCCTTGAACCGCTCGACGACCTTCTTGAGGTCGGCGGCGTCCAGGTCGGTGTCGCTGGCGACCTTCTTCTCGGCCTTGGCCTCGTCCAGGGCGTCCTCGAAGAGCTCGCCCTCGACGCCGAGGACGGTCTTGCCGAACATCTGGATGAGGCGGCGGTACGAGTCCCAGGCGAAGCGCTCGTTGTCGGCCTGGCGGGCGAGACCGGTGACGGACTCGTCGGAGAGGCCGATGTTGAGGACGGTGTCCATCATGCCCGGCATGGAGAACTTGGCGCCCGAACGGACGGAGACCAGGAGCGGGTCGTCCGCCTGGCCGAGCTTCTTGCCCATCTTCCGCTCAAGGGCGTCGAGGTGGGCCGTGACCTCGTCGCGCAGGGCGACGGGCTCCGAGCCGGACTCGAGGTAGACCTTGCACGCCTCGGTGGTGATCGTGAAGCCGGGAGGGACCGGGAGACCGAGGTTGGTCATCTCGGCGAGGTTGGCTCCCTTGCCACCGAGCAGGTCCTTCAGGTCCCTGTTGCCCTCGGTGAAGTCGTACACGAACTTCTGATCATTGTTTTCCGACACGGGTCTCGACTCCTCGACGACTCGGTTGGCTGCCCTGACGGCGAGGAACATACCCAGATCGAAGGCTTCTGGGGAGGTACGCCTACCGGTCACGCAGTCGTAACCACCCGTCCGCCCCCACTTCGAAAGTTACCGAGGCGAAGCTTCCGTATTCACGCCCCGAAGCCCGCTTGACCCAATCCAGGGACAACATGCTCAGATGAGCGCCTTCACTGCGCATTTGCGTTCAACTCTTGAACGCAAAAGGGGTGGCACCCAGTGCCACCCCTTCAAGGCGTACAGCCCTCGTGAACCTGCTCATCTGAGCACCACCCCCCTCAAGGGTGGCGAGGATCACTCGCCCGGTCGCCCGGAAATCTCAGCCCCCGGACGTGTCGAGCTCGGCGTCCTCGCTCACTCCGGCGCAGTCGTACGGGTCCTTCAGCCAGCCTTCCGGCAGGACGACCCGGTTGTTTCCGGACGTACGGCCCCGGGGGCCGTCCGCCCCCACCGGCCACGGCTGGTCCAGGTCCAGCTCGCTCAACTGAGCGCGCAGCTCGTCCAGGGACGAGGTGACCGCGAGGCGCTTGCGCATCTCCGAACCGACCGCGAACCCCTTCAGGTACCAGGCCACGTGCTTGCGGAAGTCGATGACACCGCGCGACTCGTCGCCGATCCACTCCCCGAGCAGCGTCGCGTGCCGCACCATCACCTCCGCGACCTCCCGGAGCCCCGGCGTCCGGTACCCCCCGGTGCCCTCCAGGCCCGCGACCAGGTCCGCGAAGAGCCAGGGCCGGCCCAGACAGCCGCGGCCCACGACCACGCCGTCGCAGCCGGTCTCGCGCATCATCCGCACGGCGTCGTCCGCCGACCAGATGTCGCCGTTGCCGAGCACCGGGATCTCCGGCACGTGCTCCTTGAGCCGCGCGATCGCGTCCCAGTCGGCCGTGCCGCCGTAGTGCTGCGCCGCCGTCCGCCCGTGCAGGGCGATCGCCGTCACGCCCTCCTCGACCGCGATCCGGCCCGCGTCGAGATAGGTGATGTGGTCGTCGTCGATGCCCTTGCGCATCTTCATCGTGACCGGCAGGTCCCCGGCGTTCGTCACGGCCTCGTGGAGGATCGCGCGCAGCAGCGGCCGCTTGTACGGCAGCGCCGAGCCGCCGCCCTTGCGGGTCACCTTGGGCACCGGGCAGCCGAAGTTCAGGTCGATGTGGTCGGCGAGGTCCTCGTCGACGATCATCCGCACCGCCTTGCCGACGGTGACCGGATCCACCCCGTACAGCTGGATCGACCGCGGCTTCTCGGTCTCGTCGAAGTGGATGAGCTGCATCGTCTTCTCGTTGCGCTCCACCAGCGCCCGCGTCGTGATCATCTCGCTCACGAAGAGGCCCTTGCCGCCGGAGAACTCGCGGCAGAGGGTGCGGAAGGGGGCGTTGGTGATGCCGGCCATGGGCGCGAGCACCACCGGCGGCTGCACGACGTGCGGGCCGATGGAGAGGGGGGAGAACGCGGTCATGGCCCCATTGTCCCGTACCACCGGGAACACCCGTCGGGCGTATGCCTCCGCCCCGCGCGCCCGACGGCCCCGAGGCCGCCTCAGGCGGCGGCCCGGGCGTCCCGCTCCCCGGCCACGAGCTCCAGGAGCCGGGCGCAGCCGGCCCGGGTCTCCTCGTCGAGCGGCACGTACGTGACGAGGACGGGTCCGGGGCCGGGCTGGAGCCACAGCTCGGTGTGCTCGAAGCCCAGCGGCCCGACGAGCGGGTTCCGGATGACCTTGGCCATGCTCTCGGAGGAGACCACGTCGTGCCGGGCCCAGACCTCGCGGAACTCGGGCGAGGCCGCTTCGAGCCGCTGGACCAGCCGCTTCCAGGCGGGTTCGACCAGGCATCCGGCCATCCGGGCGCGCAGCTTTCCCGCGAGGCGGACGATCAGGTCCGGGTCGGTGACGGCGGCCCGGAACTCCGGGTCGGTGCAGGCCAGCCAGAGGGTGTTGCGGTCCTCGGGCGGCAGCGCGTCGAGGTCGCGGAAGAGCCGCCCGAAGACGCGGTTGTGGGCGAGGATGTCGAACCGGCTGTTCTGGACTGCGGCGGGCACGGGCTCCAGCCGGTCGAGCATCGCCCGTACGGCGGGCGTGACGGCCGGGCTCGGCAGGCCGGGCCGGGGATCGGGCTGTCCGGCGAGGGCGAAGAGGTGGGAGCGCTCGGCCGGGTCGAGGAGGAGGGCCCCGGCGAGGGCGTCGAGGACCTGCGGGGAGACCTGGATGTCCCGGGCCTGCTCGATCCAGGTGTACCAGGTGACGCCGACGGCGGAGAGCTGGGCGACCTCCTCGCGGCGCAGGCCGGGGGTGCGGCGCCGGCGGCCCCGGACCAGGCCGACCTGTTCGGGGGTGACGCGCTCGCGCCGGCTGCGCAGGAAGGCGGCGAGTTCCCGCCGCCGGGCCTCGGGCCCGGTCGTCACGACGATGCTCATGGTCCCAGCCTGCCCGGCCGCGCAGTCCGGTGCCAGGCAGTTCCGGTACCAGGATGAGGAGACTCTGGTACCAGGCAAGCGGGGAGCCGAAGGTCGAAGGCGTGACCACGACGACCCCTTCCTCCCGCACCCGTCCGCCCGCCCCCGCCCCGGGCGCCCCGGCGCCGGCCCTCGGCTCCCTGGGCCTGTTCACCGTCCTCCTGGGGGCCGCGCTGCCCCTGGTCGACTTCTTCATCGTCAACGTCGCCCTGCCGTCGATCGGCCGTGACCTCGGCGCGGACGAGTCGCTCCTCGAACTGGTCGTCGCCGGTTACGGCCTGGCGTACGCGGTCCTGCTGGTGCTCGGCGGGCGGCTCGGCGACCTCTTCGGCCGGCGCAGGCTCTTCCTCGCGGGCCTGGCGGCCTTCGGCGTGACGTCCCTGCTCTGCGGGCTCGCCCCGAGCGCCTGGTCCCTGGTCGCGGCCCGGGTGGCACAGGGTGCCACGGCGGCTCTGCTGCTGCCTCAGGTGCTCGCGACCCTTCATTCCTCGACGACAGGCGCCCGGCGGGCACGGGCCATCGGCCTGTACGGGGCGACCACCGGGCTCGCCTTCGTCACCGGCCAGATCCTCGGCGGCCTGCTGGTCGCCGCGGACGTGGCGGGCCTCGGCTGGCGCGCGGTCTTCCTGGTGAACGTGCCGGCGGTGCTGCTCGTCCTGCCACTGGCGCTCCGCACGGTCCCGGAGACCCGCGCGGCGGCCCCGGCGCCCCTGGACGTCCGGGGCACGGTCCTGCTGGCCCTGGCCCTGGTCTCGCTCCTCGCCCCGCTGACGGAGGGCAGGGCGGCGGGGTGGCCGCTGTGGACGTGGGGCGCGCTCGCCGCCTTCCCGCTCCTGGCGGCGGCGTTCTGGCGCACCGAGCGGCGCACGGAGCTGCGGGGCGGCACCCCGCTGGTCCCGCCGTCCCTCCTGCGCCTGACGCCGCTGCGCCGGGGCCTCGTCCTCGTGCTGCCCCTCTCGGGCGGCTTCGGCGGCTTCATCCTGGTGATCGCGGTGGCGCTCCAGCAGGGCCTGGAGCTGGGCCCGGTCGCCTCGGGCGCGGCCCTCGCGCCGATGGCGCTCGCCTTCTTCGCCGCCTCGCTGGCGGGCCCGCGCCTGGTGGCCCGGTGGGGCACCCGGGTCGTCCCGGCGGGCGCCCTGCTGCAGGCGGCGGGCCTCGGCATGATGGCCTGGACGGCGTGGTCCTCCTGGCCGGACGCCACCCCGTGGACGCTGGCCCCGGGCATGGCGGTGGCGGGCCTCGGCCAGGGGCTCCAGCTGCCGGTCCTCTTCCGCGTGGTCCTCGCCGAGGTCCCGGCGGACCGGGCGGGCGTGGGCAGCGGGGTGATGGTGACGACCCAGCAGTCGGCGCTCGCGCTGGGCGTGGCGACGCTGGGCTCGCTCTTCCTGACGCTGGCGGCGACGGTTCCCCTGGGCGAGGCCCTGGCGACGACGCTCCTCGTCCAGCTGGCGCTGGCCCTGTGCACCGCCCTGTACGCCCTCCGGCTGCCGAGGACGACGGCCTGAGCGGGTACGGCGAAGGGCCCGGGCCACAGGTGTGCGGCCCGGGCCCTCCGGTGTCGGTGACTACTCGGCGGCGCCGTCCTGGTGGTTGCGCTCGCGCATCTTCTTCAGGAGGTCCTGCTTCTTCTCCTCCGCGGAGCGGCGGTCGGCGGCGCGGCTGCGGCCCGCGCCCTGCTGTTCGGCGCGGGACAGCTTCTTGCGCTGTCCGCCGACGCCGAGGAGGTTGTTGCGGCTCTTGGCCATGGGGTTCTCCCCTTCGGTGAGGTGTGCGGTGGGTCGTCGGTCCGCCGGGGCGGCACCGCTCTCACTCGTAGATCGGGAGGTGTGCGTGCATTCCCGCACGGTAGCGGGGCGGCCGGGTGCGGGGCATCCGGTTTTCCGGGTCCGGCCCGCCCTGCCGAATGACCGATGACAGATATTGAAATCTGTCATCGGTCATGTCATGGTTGTAGGGCACCCCTCCTCCCTCCCCTCAGGAGACCGTCATGCTTCCCACCCGCTCCCTCGGCACCACCGGCCCCGCCGTCTCCGCGCTCGGCCTCGGCTGCATGGGCATGTCCGCGCTGTACGGCGAGGCCGACCGCGCCGAGTCGATCGCGACCCTCCACGCGGCCCTGGAGGCCGGCGTGACCCTCCTCGACACCGGCGACTTCTACGGGATGGGCCACAACGAGCTGCTCATCGCCGAGGCGCTGCGCACCGCCCCCGCCGGCCGCCGCGAGCAGGCCCTGACCAGCGTCAAGTTCGGCGCGCTGCGCACCGTCGAGGGCGGCTTCACCGGCTACGACGGCCGTCCGGCCGCGGTGAGGAACTTCGCCGCGTACTCGCTCCAGCGGCTCGGCACCGACCACATCGACGTCTACCGGATCGCCCGCGTCGACCCCGACGTGCCGATCGAGGAGACCGTCGGCGCCATCGCCGAGCTGGTCGAGGCCGGGCACGTCCGGCACATCGGCCTCTCCGAGGTCGGCGCGGACACCCTGCGCCGGGCCGCCGCCGTCGCCCCGATCGCGGACCTCCAGATCGAGTACTCGCTGATCTCCCGGGGCATCGAGGAGAAGATCCTGCCGGCCGCCCGCGAGCTGGGCATCGGCGTCACCGCGTACGGGGTCCTCTCCCGCGGCCTGATCAGCGGCCACTTCACCCGCGACCGGGCGCTCGCCCCGGGCGACTTCCGCGGCATGAGCCCCCGCTTCCAGGGCGGGAACCTGGACCGCAACCTCGCCCTCGTGGACCGGCTGCGGGCCGTCGCCGAGGCCAAGGGCGTCTCGGTGGCGCAGACCGCGATCGCCTGGGCCCTGGCGCAGGGCGACGACATCGTGCCGCTGGTCGGCGCCCGCACCCGGACCCGGCTCGCCGAGGCGCTCGGCGCCCTGGACGTCACCCTCGACGCCGCCGACCTCGCCGCGATCGAGGAGGCCGTCCCGGCGGGCGCCGCCGCGGGCGAGCGCTACCCGGCCGCGCAGATGGCCCACCTGGACAGCGAGCACTGACGGGTACTGTCGGTCCATGGCCGCCACCGAAACCCTCACCGCCGAGCGCATCCTCGAAGCCACCGAGGAGGTGCTGCGCCGCTACGGCCCCGCGAAGGCGACCGTCGTGGACGTGGCCCGTGCCCTCGGCGTGAGCCACGGCAGCGTCTACCGCCACTTCCGCACCAAGGCGGCGCTGCGCGAGGCGGTCACGGAACGGTGGCTGGAGCGGAACGTGGTCGAGCTCCGCCCGTACGCCAAGGGTCCCGGCCCTGCCGACGAGCGGCTGTCCGGCTGGCTGTACCGCCTCTTCGCGCTCAAGCGGCAGAAGGCCGGCGGTGACCCGGAGCTGATGGCGACGTTCCTGGTCCTCCTCGAAGAGAACAGCGCGGTGGTCGACCGGCACGTGGAGCACCTGGTGGAGCAGATCGCCGCCATCGTCGCGGACGGGATCCGACAGGGGATCTTCGCCACTCCGACCCCTGACGTCGCCGCCACCGCCCGGGCCGTCTTCGACGCCACCGACCGCTTCCACGACCCGGTGCACGTCGCCGACTGGTCCACCCCGGGCATCCAGGCCGCCTTCGAGGCCGTCGTCTCCCTGGTCCTGCGAGCGCTGCGCCGGCCTTGAGCCACGTACGCACGGGAAAGCCCCCGGTTCCGGGTACGGAACCGGGGGCTTTCCCGTGCGTGCGACCGAGGTCAGCAGCCGATGAGGCGGGTGGCCAGGTAGCCCTGGATCTGGTCGAGGGAGACGCGCTCCTGCTTCATCGTGTCGCGCTCGCGCACGGTCACCGCGTTGTCCTCGAGGGTGTCGAAGTCGACGGTGATGCAGTACGGGGTGCCGATCTCGTCCTGACGGCGGTAGCGGCGGCCGATGGCGCCGGCGTCGTCGAAGTCGATGTTCCAGTTCTGCCGCAGGTCGGCCGCGAGGCCCTTGGCCTTCGGGGAGAGCTGCGCGTTGCGGGAGAGCGGCAGGACCGCGGCCTTGACCGGGGCCAGGCGGTGGTCGAGGCGCATGACGACGCGCTTCTCCATGACGCCCTTGGCGTTGGGGGCCTCGTCCTCGGTGTAGGCGTCGAGGAGGAAGGCGAGCATGGTGCGGCCGACACCGGCGGCGGGCTCGATGACGTACGGCGTGTAGCGCTCGCCGGACTCCTGGTCCAGGTACGTCAGGTTGGCGCCGGACGCCTTGGAGTGGGCGTTCAGGTCGTAGTCGGTGCGGTTGGCGACACCCTCCAGCTCGCCCCACTCGCTGCCGCCGAAGGAGAAGCGGTACTCGATGTCGGCGGTGCGCTTCGAGTAGTGGGAGAGCTTCTCCTGCGGGTGCTCGAACCAGCGCATGTTCTCCTCGCGCAGGCCGAGGTTGGTGTACCAGTTCCAGCGCTGCTGCATCCAGTACTCCTGCCACTGCTCGTCCTCGCCCGGCTTGACGAAGAACTCCATCTCCATCTGCTCGAACTCGCGGGTCCGGAAGATGAAGTTGCCCGGAGTGATCTCGTTCCGGAAGGACTTGCCCATCTGCGCGATGCCGAACGGGGGCTTCTTGCGCGCCGTCGTCTGCACCTGGGCGAAGTTGGTGAAGATGCCCTGGGCGGTCTCGGGACGCAGGTAGGCGACGGAGCCGGAGTCCTGGGTCGGGCCGAGGTGGGTGGAGAGCAGGCCCGAGAAGTTCTTCGGCTCGGTGAAGGTGCCCTTGTTGCCGCAGTTGGGGCAGTTGAGGTCGGCGAGGCCGTTCTCGGGGAGGCGGCCGTGCTTCTCCTCGTACGCCTCCTCCAGGTGATCGGCGCGGAAGCGCTTGTGGCAGGAGGTGCACTCGGTCAGCGGGTCGGTGAAGGTCGCGACGTGACCGGAGGCCTCCCAGACCTCGGTCGCCAGGATGACCGACGAGTCGATGCCGACGACGTCCTCGCGCGAGGTGACCATGTAACGCCACCACTGGCGCTTGATGTTCTCCTTGAGCTCGACGCCCAGGTGCCCGTAGTCCCAGGCGGCTCGCTGACCGCCGTAGATCTCACTGCAGGGGAAAACGAAGCCACGGCGCTTGCTCAGGCTGACGATGGTGTCGATCTTGTCGGCGGCCACGGTGCTCTCTTCATTACGACGACGAAGTGCGAATGCCACAGGTTACCGGCGCCCATGGGGCCCGTATCAAATCGGTATGCCGGTGGCTCCGGGGTGGCCGGGACCACACCCCGGAACCGCCCCGGGCAATTGACAACCGTTTCCAGTTTTGTTGAAAATGAGTGTCATGAACGTACGCCGTCTGATACCCACCACCGCCGTCGCCGGAGCCGTCGCCCTCGGTCTCGTCACCCTCACCGCCTGCGGCGGGGACTCCTCGGCCGCCGACAAGGGGACGGACGGCAAGCTGGACGTCGTCGCGTCGTTCTACCCCGTGCAGTACCTCGCCGAGCAGATAGGCGGCGGCCACGTGGCCGTCCGGACCCTGACCGCGCCCGGCGTCGAGCCCCACGACCTGGAGCTCAAGCCCCGGCAGATCGGCGAGCTCGCCGACGCCGACGTCCTCCTCTACCTCAAGGGCGTCCAGCCCGCCGTCGACGAGGCCATCGCCCAGGCCGGCGTGAAGCACACCGTCGACGCCGCCACCCTCACCACCCTCGAAGCCCACGGCACCGGCGAGGGCCACGACCACGAGGGCGAGGCCCACGAGGGCGAGGAGCACGCCGGGGAGGAGTCCCACGAGGGCCACGACCACGGCTCCGAGGCCGGCACCGACCCCCACGTCTGGCTCGACCCCGTGAAGTACGCCGAGGTCGCCAAGGGCGTCGGCGCCGCCTTCGCGAAGGCCGACCCGGACCACGCGGCCGACTACGAGAAGAACACCGCCGCCCTGGTGAAGAAGCTCGGCGACCTGGACACCGCGTTCGAGACGGGCCTCAAGAACACCGAGACCCGCACCTTCATCACCACCCACTCCGCCTTCGGCTACCTCGCCGAGCGCTACCACCTGGACCAGGAGGGCATCACCGGCGTCGACCCCGAGTCGGAGCCGAGCCCCGCCCGCGTCAAGCAGCTCCAGGACGTCGCGAAGGAGGACAAGGTGACCACCGTCTTCTTCGAGACCCTCGCGAGCGACAAGACCGCGAAGACCCTGGCCCGGGACACCGGCCTGAAGACCGACGTCCTCGACCCGCTGGAGGGAATCACGGACCGGTCCAAGGGCGATGACTACATCGAGGTCATGCGGGCGAACCTCGCCGCGCTCAAGACCGCCCTCGGCGCCAAGTAGGAGGACTCCCCCGTGCGCGACGACGACCCCGTCATCTCCGTCCGCGGCGCCACCGCGGCGCTCGGCGCCCGCCCCGTCCTGCGCGGCGTCGACCTCACCGTGAACCGCGGCGAGGTCGTCGCCCTGCTCGGCGCCAACGGCTCCGGCAAGTCCACGGCCGTCCGCGCGGTCATCGGCCAGGTGCCGCTGACCGGCGGCACCATCGAGCTGTTCGGCACCGAGCGGAAGCGGTTCCGCGACTGGGCCCGGGTCGGCTACGTCCCCCAGCGCACCACCGCCGCCTCCGGCGTCCCCGCCACCATCCGCGAGGTCGTCGCCTCGGGCCGGCTCTCCCGCCGGAAGTTCGGCTGGGCGACCAGGGCCGACAAGGCCGCCGTCCAGCGGGCCATCGACCTCGTCGGCCTCGCCGACCGCGCCGGGGACTCCGTCTCCGCGCTCTCCGGCGGCCAGCACCAGCGGGTCCTCATCGCCCGCGCGCTCGCCTCCGAACCCGAACTGCTGATCATGGACGAGCCGATGGCCGGCGTCGACCTCGCCAGCCAGGAGATCCTCGCCGCGACCCTGCGCGAGCAGGTCGCCGGCGGCACCTCGGTCCTCCTCGTCCTCCACGAGCTCGGCCCGCTGGAGCCCCTCATCGACCGCGCGGTCGTCCTGCGCGACGGCTGCGTCGTCCACGACGGCCCGCCGCCCGAGGCCCTCGGGCAGCACGCGCTGCCCGGCCACGACCACGTCCACCCCCACGCGGCCGGAGAGCCGCTCCGCACGGGACTGCTGACCTGACCATGGACTTCCTCGAACCTGCCTTCATGCAGCGGGCGCTCCTCGCGGCCGTCCTCGTCGGCATCACCGCCCCCGCCGTCGGCATCTACCTCGTCCAGCGACGCCAGGCGCTGATGGGCGACGGCATCGGCCACGTGGCGATGACGGGCGTGGGCCTCGGCTTCCTGCTCAACTCCAGCCCGGTGTGGATGGCGACCCTCGTCGCCGTCGTGGGCTCCGTCGCCATGGAGCTGATCCGGGCGTACGGCAAGACCCGCGGCGACCTCGCGCTCGCCCTGCTCTTCTACGGCGGCATGGCCGGCGGTGTGCTGCTGATCAACCTCTCGCCGACCGGCTCCAACGCCAACCTCAGCTCGTACCTCTTCGGCTCGCTCTCCACGGTCTCGCCGGAGGACATCACCGCGATCGCGCTGCTCGCCGCCTTCGTGGTCCTCGTGACCGTCGGCCTGCGCCGGCAGCTCTTCGCGGTCAGCCAGGACGAGGAGTTCGCCCGGGTCACCGGACTGCCGGTGCGGCTGCTCAACCTGCTGATCGCGGTCACCGCCGCCGTCACCGTCACGGTGGCCATGCGGGTCGTCGGCCTGCTCCTGGTCAGCGCGCTGATGGTGGTCCCGGTCGCCGCCGCCCAGCAGCTGACGAAGTCCTTCCGGGCCACCTTCGTGCTCGCCGTGGCGACGGGCATCACCGTCACCCTGGCCGGCACGGTCACGTCCTACTACCAGGACGTCCCCCCCGGCGCCACCATCGTCCTCTACGCGATCGGCGTCTTCGTCCTCCTCACCCTCCTCGCCGCTCCGCTCGCCCGACGGCGGGCCCGGGCCGCCGCCGCCGCGGCCGCCGTGGACGGCTGCGACAGCACGGTCCCGGCGGGACGCAAGCCGGCGGACGACGTCAGGGTCTGACCCGGCACAGGCGGGACTGGCAGAATGGCGGGGGCAACGGATACATCAAGGAGGCCCCCGTGGCGACGGCAGGACCCCCCGTACGCGGGCGCTCGACCAGGCAGCGCGCCGCCGTGTCGGCCGCGCTGAGCGAGGTGGACGAGTTCCGCAGCGCCCAGGAGCTGCACGACATGCTCAAGCACCGCGGCGACTCCGTCGGGCTGACGACCGTCTACCGCACCCTCCAGTCGCTGGCGGACGCGGGCGAGGTGGACGCGCTGCGCACCAGCGACGGCGAGACGGTCTACCGCCGCTGCTCGTCCGACGACCATCACCACCACCTCGTCTGCCGCTCCTGCGGCAAGGCCGTCGAGGTCGAGGGCCCGATGGTGGAGCAGTGGGCCGAGACGGTCGCGGCGGAGCACGGCTTCGTGAACGTGGCGCACACCGTCGAGATCTTCGGTACCTGCGCGGAGTGCGCGGCGAAGTGACCCGACCCGCGTGGGGCCCGCACCGGATCTTCCGGTGCGGGCCCCGCGCGCAGGTCACACGCGGCGGCTGTGCCTGTCCAGGAGGGCCCGGAGCCGGTCGGCGTCGGCCGGGTCGGCGAGGCCGTGCTTGGGCAGGTAGGCGAAGCCGGTGCCGGCCCGGCGCGGGATGAGCAGGACGAAGAGCCGTTCGGTCTCCACGTACCGGGTCAGCATCGCCCAGCGGACGACGGTCTCGGTGTCGCGGGAGGTCCACCGGCCGCCCTCGGCGTCGACGACGGCCCGGGCCTCCCCGCCCTGGGCGCGGGCGGCCCGCAGGACGGTCCGGGCGACGGCCCGGACCATCAGCCGGACCACGACGACCGCGGCGGTGCCGAGCCCGGCCATCTTGGCGACGGTCCCCGCGTCCGGGTCGCCCGGGAGCAGCAGTTCCAGGGCGACGATCAGGAAGGCGAGGGCCGCCGAGCCGTACGCGGCTCCCCGCAGGACCCGCCACCAGACGGCGGCCCCCAGGCTGACGCGCACCGCCTCGCGGACATCGGCGGGGAGGGCGGGGTAGGCGAGCTCGACCCGGTCGTGGAGCGCGGAGTCGTCGGTTGTCCCGTTCACGCGCCGGATCGTAGCGTCACCCCGTGACGCGGGCGGTCACGCCTTGTCGAGGACGGCGAGGTCGGCCGGGTCGACGCCGCCGAAGCGGCGGTCGCGCTGGGCGTACTCGACGCAGGCGCGCCACAGGTCGCGGCGGTCGAAGTCGGGCCACAGCACGTCCTGGAAGACCATCTCGGCGTACGCGCTCTGCCAGATCAGGTAGTTGGAGGTGCGCTGCTCGCCGCTGGGGCGCAGGAAGAGGTCGACGTCCGGCATGTCCGGGTAGTACAGGTACCTTTGGATCGTCTTCTCGGTGATCTTCGCCGGGTCGAGGCGGCCCGCCTTCACGTCCTCGGCGAGCGCCTGCGCGGCGTCCGTGAGCTCGGCCCGGCCGCCGTAGTTCATGCAGAAGTACAGCGTGAGCCTGGTGTTGTCCTTGGTCTGCTCCTGGGCGACCTGGAGCTCCTTGGCGACGGACTTCCACAGCTTGGGCATGCGGCCCACCCAGCGGACCCGGATGCCGAGCTCGTCGAGCTGGTCGCGGGTCTTGCGGATGAAGTCGCGGTTGAAGTTCATCAGGAAGCGCACCTCCTCGGGGGAGCGCTTCCAGTTCTCGGTGGAGAAGGCGTAGAGCGAGATCGCGCCGACGCCCATCTCGATCGCGCCCTGGAGCACGTCGAGCACCTGCTCGGCGCCGACCTTGTGCCCCTCGGTGCGGGGCAGTCCGCGCTCCTTGGCCCAGCGGCCGTTGCCGTCCATGACGATCGCGACGTGCCGCGGCACGAGCTCGGCCTGGAGCTTCGGCGGGCGGGCGCCGGACGGGTGCGGCTCGGGGGTGCTGTACTCCCGACGCTGGCGCCCGAGGAGTCGTGCGATGGCCATGACGTGGTCTCTCCTAGCTTTTCTCTACGTACCGCAGGGAGCGCAGGCCGCGCTCCAGGTGCCAGTGCAGATAGGCGGACACGAGTCCGCTGCCCTCCCTGACGTGACGCGGCTCGCACGCGTCCGCCGTCGCCCAGTCGCCGGTGAGCAGGGCGCTGAGCAGGCCGATGGCCTCCGCCGAGGGTACGACGCTTCCGGGCACCCGGCAGTCGCCGCATATGACGCCGCCCGCGGCGACCGAGAAGAAGCGGTTGGGGCCGTCGAGTCCGCATTTCGCGCAGTTCGAGAAGCTGGGCGCGTAGCCGTTGACGGCGAGGGAGCGCAGGAGGAAGGCGTCGAGGATGAGGTGGGGGGCGTGCTCGCCGCGGGCGAGGGTCCGCAGTCCGCCGACGAGCAGGAGGTACTGCTGGACGGCCGGCTCGCCCTCGTGGTCGGTGAAGCGCTCCGCGGTCTCCAGCATGGCGGTGCCGGCGGTGTAGCGGGCGTAGTCGGTGACGATGCCGCCGCCGTACGCGGCGATGGTCTCGCTCTGCGTGCAGAGCGGCAGGCCGCGGCCGACCAGTTCGCTGCCCCGGGCGAAGAACTGCACGTCGACGTGGGAGAAGGGTTCGAGCCGGGCCCCGAACTTCGACTTGGTCCGCCGTACCCCGCGCGCGACGGCCCGCACCCGCCCGTGGCCGCGCGTGAGGATCGTGATGATGCGATCCGCCTCGCCCAGTTTCTGGGTGCGCAGCACGACGCCGTCGTCACGGAACAGACTCATGGGCCCCATTCTCCCGTACGCGGGTGGCGGCGCGGGCCGCCCGTCTTCAGGGGACCTCGCCGCGGCTGCGGGCGTTGGCGTGGGCGGTGGCGGCGCTGAGGCGCTCCGCGGAGGTGGCCTCGCGGACCTCCTCGGGGGCCACGTCCCACTCGCGGCCGCCGCCGAGCGGGCGGATCTGGACGTACGGGCCCTCGTGGCCCATCACTCTCGCGACCCGTCCGGTGCGGATCTCCACGACGTACGCACCGATCTGCAGTGCCATGACCGGCCCTCCTCCCCGGCGGCCCCGGGCCGGCGGGGTGCGCCGACCGGGCCACCGTGCGGTGTCCCTTGCGAACGAGCGGCCGAGGGGACGGCGGAGCGGCGGGGCCGGCCGCGGCGGGGTCCGGGCGGAGGGGATTCCCTCCGGGCCGTTCCCGCGCAATTCCGGCTCCGCGCGCCGCGCTCGCTCCGACTTCCCCCGTGGTCGTTCTCTTCTGGTGTCTTCCTTCACCAACGTATGCCTTTCTGAATCCATTTCCCGCTTCCCCACTCCCGGGTGACCCGTGCTCCGTAGAATCGTCGGACGCACCAAGGGAGTTCGGGACGTTCCCGCACGCCACCGGGGGCGGGATGTTCGAGCGGATGATTCGATTCGCGGCCGTCGGGTCGGTCGTGGAATCGCTGAAGTCCCGTAAATCCGGAGGATTGTCGAACTGTCGTCCCGGAGCGTCGTGGAATTGTTCCCGGAGCCTTCGGTTTTCGCTCCGGCGCACGCCGGGGGCGCGCGAAGGGAGCGCGCGGGGCGGCCCCGTCGGGGCGGCTTCCGGGGACCGGACGTGGTGCGGGGCGGGCCGGTGCCCCTACGATCGGCGAGGGAGCGCCGCCCTGTCGCCCGGAGGCGCCCCGGGACCGACCGACGGCGGCGGAGGAACGCGGACGATGACGGCCACCCCTTCCCTGGTCCTGCGCGGTGGCGAATCGGTTCTCCACTTCGCGGGCGGGCCGGTCACCCTGCACCGGCCGGACAAGGAACACCACATACCGCTGGCGGCGATCTCCTTCGTCCACGCCGAGGGCAGCTCGCTCGCGATCGTCCTGACGGCCTCGGGCGCGAACGAGCCGACGATCTACCGCGTCACCGGGGTCGACGAGGCCGCCGCGCTCGCCTTCGGGGAGGCCGTGACGGCCGCGCTCCCCGCGGACCCGGCCCCCGACGGCGCCGCGCTCGTCACCACCCGCACGCCCGGCCCGCCGGAACCCGCCGAAGCCCCCGCGGCGCCCGGCGTCCCCTGGAAGCCGGTCGCGGTCACCGTCCTGCTGCTCGCCCTGGCGGTGTTCGCGGTGTTCTCGGTGATCGCGGTGGCCGCGGCGAGGGGCTGACCAGGACCCGTACCCGGCTTTACGATCACGCCCATGCCGATACCCATCGCCTCGCTCCCGGTGCTCGTGGGCCGGGACAGGACCGCCCTGTCCGCCGAAGACGGCGGCCTGGTCCTCGACCTCCCGACGGAGCAGATCACCTTCACCGCCGACGGCCTCGGCCGGATACGCGCCGAGGGGCGGACCGTCCTGATCGAACTGCGGGCGAAAGCCGGGGCGACCCCGCGCGTCCACCGGATCGACGACGTCGACCCGGACGGGGCGGTCCTCTTCGCCGACACGATCAACGAGCTGCTCGCCAACCGGACGGACAGCGACGACGTCGACGGCACCCGCTTCGCGGTGATCCGCTCGCTGGCCCCGACGTGGCGGGACAGGTTCCGCCGCCGGCTCCTGTGGGGCGTCCTCGGCCACCTGCTCGCGCTGATCGCGCTCGCGGTGGTCGCCGGGTCGCTGGGCCACTGGGACATCGTCATCGTGGAGATCCCGGTGGGCGGCATCGGCTGGCTGGCCGCCGGCTTCGGCGCGTACGGGGTCGGGCGCAGCCGGCGCGAACGGTGGCTGGAGCGGCACGGGGTCGAGGTGGTCGCCACCCGGGCCACGACGCGGGGCGCGTACATCTACCCCGACGGGACCGGCGACTACCGGGGCTTCCTGCACGGCCCGGCCGGTGCGGCCATCACCGCCTACTACCCGCCGGAGGACCCGGCGGACGTGCTCGTGCCGTCGGTGCCGTTCACCCGGTTCGTGAACACCGTCGCCGGCGGCTTCCTGCTCCTCTGCGGATTCGTGTGCACCCTCGCGCTCGTGCTGCTGGCCGTGGTCTCGTTCAGCTCCCCCGATGGACTTTGAGAAGTCATAAGCCTGCCTTATGGGGGCATAGACCAGGGTCGGGTACCACTTCCCGTTCGGGGTTAATTAGGGTGGCCTAAGTGTCGGCGGCTCCGCCGCACCCCGCTTGCGAAGGGAACCAGTCATGCCCCGCCCCCTCCGGGTCGCGATCGTCGGCGCCGGCCCCGCCGGCATCTACGCCGCCGACGCGCTGCTGAAGTCCGACACCGCCACCGAGCCGGGCGTGTCCATCGACATCTTCGAGCGGATGCCGGCCCCCTTCGGCCTCATCCGCTACGGCGTCGCCCCCGACCACCCGCGGATCAAGGGCATCATCACCGCCCTCCACCAGGTCCTCGACAAGCCGCAGGTCCGCCTCTTCGGCAACGTGAACTACGGCACCGACGTCCACCTCGACGACCTGCGCTCCTTCTACGACGCGGTGGTCTTCTCCACCGGCGCCATGTTCGACCGCGAGCTGAGGATCCCCGGCGTCGAGCTGGACGGCTCCTTCGGCGCCGCCGACTTCGCCTCCTGGTACGACGGCCACCCGGACGTCCCGCGCACCTGGGACCTGTCCGCCGAGAAGGTCGCCGTCCTCGGCGTCGGCAACGTCGCCCTCGACGTCGCCCGCATCCTCGCCAAGACCGCCGAGGAGCTGCTGCCGACCGAGATCCCGGCCAACGTCCACGAGGGCCTGGCCGCCAACAAGGCCGTCGAGGTCCACGTCTTCGGCCGCCGCGGCCCGGCGCAGGCGAAGTTCAGCCCCATGGAGCTGCGCGAGCTCGACCACTCGCCGAACATCGAGGTCATCGTCAACCCCGAGGACATCGACTACGACGAGGGCTCGATCGCCGAGCGGCGCAAGAACAAGCAGACCGACATGGTCGCCAAGACCCTGGAGAACTGGGCGATCCGCGACGCCGGCGACCGCCCGCACAAGCTCTTCCTGCACTTCTTCGAGTCCCCCGTCGAGATCCTCGGCGAGAACGGCGAGGTCGTCGGCCTGCGCACCGAGCGCACCGAGCTCGACGGCACCGGCAACGTGAAGGGCACCGGCGTCACCACCGACTGGGACGTCCAGTCCGTCTACCGCGCCGTCGGCTACCTCTCCGACGAGCTGCCCAAGCTGCCCTGGGACACCGTCAGCGGCACCGTCCCGGACCAGGGCGGCCGCGTGATGGAGGGCGAGGAGCACATGGCCTCCACCTACGTCACCGGCTGGATCCGCCGCGGCCCGGTCGGCCTCATCGGCCACACCAAGGGCGACGCCAACGAGACCGTCGCGAACCTCCTGGAGGACTTCGCCGCCGGCCGGCTCCTCACCCCGGCCAGCCCGGAGACCGACGCGGTCGTCGCCTTCCTGGAGGGCAAGGGCGTCACCTACACCACCTGGGAGGGCTGGTACGCGCTCGACGCCGCCGAGAAGGCGCTGGGCGAGCCGCAGGGGCGCGAGCGCGTGAAGATCGTCGAGCGCGAGGACATGCTCCGCGCGAGCGGCGCGATCGACTGACCCGGCACACCACCGCACGGGGAGGGGGCACCCACCGGGTGCCCCCTCCCCGCGTCCGGTCCTAGGCTGGAGGGACCGGAAGGGGTGAGGCACGTGTCCGCACCCGTGATCGACCGGGCCGGGCGGGCCCGGGACGCCGTGGCCCGCGAGGCCTGGGCCGAGGCGTACGCGCTGCTGCACGCCTGCGACCGGCACCCCGACCAGGCGCTGACCGCCGAGGACCTCGACGCGCTCTCCGACGCCGCCTGGTGGTCCGGGCACCTCGACGAGTCCGTCGCCGCCCGGCTGCGGGCGCACTCCGCCCACGTCGCCGCCGGCGACCACCGGGGCGCCGGGATGGACGCCTGGTGGCTCCACTACGAGTACGCCGGCCTGGGCCGGCCCGCCGTCGCCGCGGGCTGGCTGCACCGCGCCCGCCACCACCTGGACGGGCTGCCGCCCTGCCCCGAGCAGTCCTTCCTCGCCTGGACCGACGCCGAGGAGGCCACCGCCCGCGGCGACGGGACCGCCGCGCTCGCCGCGACCGCCCGCCTGACCCGGCTCGCCGAAGGCTCCGGCAGCCCCGACCTCCTCGCCCTCAGCCGCCAGGCCGCCTCCGCCGCCCTGCTCGCCCAGGGCCGCCGCGCCGAGGGGCTGGCGCTCCTCGACGAGGCCATGTGCGCGGCCGAGGCCGGCGAGCTGAGCGGCCTCTTCACCGGCTGGCTGTACTGCCTGGCCCTCACCCAGTGCATGGAGACCGCCGACTTCGGCCGGGCCGTGGAATGGACCCGTACCGCGATGGAGTGGTGCGCCGGCACCGACGACGGCGAGAACCCCTTCCGCGGGGTCTGCCGGGCCCACCGGGTCGAGGTCCTCGACCTGCTCGGCGACTGGCCCGCGGCCGAGGAGGAGGCCCGGCGGGCCTGCCGGGAGGTGCCGGTGGACTGCCTGGAGTCGGCGGCCACCGCCTACCGCGCCGCCGGCGACGTCCAGCGCCGCCAGGGCCGGCTCGACGAGGCCGCCCGCTCCTACTCCCACGCCCACGAGCTGGGCCTGCTCCCCCAGCCGGGGCTCGCCCTGCTGCGGCTCGCCCAGGGCCACGCCGACGCGGCGGCGGCCGGGCTGCGGCTCGCGCTCGCCTGCCAGGACACCCACCGCGGCCCGCTGGCCCGGGCCCGGCTCCTCGCCGCCGCCACCGAGGTCTCCCTCGCCGTCGGAGCGGTACGGGACGCGGCCGGTACGGCGGCCGAGCTCGACGCCCTCGCCGGTGACGTGCCGCTGCTGCGCGCCCTCGCCGACACGGCGACCGGCGCGGTGGCCCTGGCCGAGGACCCCGTGGCGGCGCTGCCGGTGCTGCGGCGGGCCCTCGACGGCTGGCTGCGGCTGCGGGTGCCGTACGAGGCGGCGCAGACCCGGATGCTGGTCGCGGCGGCCGACCGGGCGGCCGGGGACGAGGAGGCCGCCCGGCTCGAACTCGCCTTCGCCCGGGACGGCTTCGAGCGGCTCGGGGCCGCTCCCGACGCCCGCCGGGCCGCCGCGCTGCTCTCGGCGGCCGCCCGGCGCCGGCTGCCGGGCGGACTGACCGCCCGGGAGGCCGAGGTGCTGCGGCTCGTCGCCGGCGGCGCCACGAACAAGGGCGTCGCCCGCGCTCTGGTGATCAGCGAGCACACGGTCGCCCGGCACCTCAACAACATCTTCGCCAAGCTGGGCGTCTCCTCCCGCTCCGCCGCGACCGCCTACGCCTACGCGCACGGCCTGGTCTGAACGGCCCATCCGGCGGCGCCCCGGAAATGGGCGGTACGGGCGACGCGGCCGCCGGGCCCGGCCGCGTACACCGGGAGCATGACCACTTCGACGGAGACCCTGGACGCGCTCCGCGGTGCCGTGCGCGGCACCGTCGTCACCCCCGGCGACCCCTCGTACGAGGCGTCCCGGCGGGTCTACAACGCCCTGCACGACCGCCGGCCGGCCGTCGTCGTCCACGCCGTCGACGCCGGCGACGTGATCGCGGCCGTCCGCCACGCGCGGGAGCACGCGCTCCCGCTCGCGGTGCGCGGCGGCGCCCACTCGGTCGCCGGCTTCGGCACGGTCGACGACGGCCTGGTGGTGGACCTCTCCCCGATGCGGGAGGTACGGGTCGACCCGGAGGCCCGGACGGCCCGGGCCGGCGGCGGCGCCACCTGGGGCGACTTCAACCACGCCACCCACGCCTTCGGGCTCGCCACCACCGGCGGGGTGATCTCCACGACCGGCATCGCCGGGCTGACCCTCGGCGGCGGCATGGGCCACCTCGCCCGCCGGTACGGCCTGAGCTGCGACAACCTGATCGGCGCGGAGGTCGTCACCGCCGACGGCACCCTCGTCTCCTGCGACGCCGAGCATCGGCCCGACCTGTTCTGGGCGCTGCGCGGCGGCGGCGGGAACTTCGGAGTGGTGACCGAGTTCCGCTACCGGCTGCACCCGCTGGCCGAGGTGTTCGGCGGGATGACCTGCTATCCGCTGGACCCTGCGGTGATCCGCGCCTGGTACGAGGCCGCCACCGCCGCGCCGGAGGAGCTGAACATCATCATGGTGCTGGCCCTCGGCCCCGAGGAACCGTTCCTGCCGGAGCGCTGGCACGGGCGCCCGATCTGCGCCGCGTTCACCTGCTCCAGCGGCCCGCCCGCATCCGACGGCAAGGCCCTGGCGCTCCTGGACTCGCTGGGCCCGGTCGTGGGCCGGTTCCTGGAGCGGATGCCGTACCCGGTGATCAACACCCTCTTCGACGAGCAGCTGCCCGCCGGGCTGTACCACTACTGGAAGGGGCACTTCAGCCACGGCGTGACCGCCGGGGCCGCCGCCGCGCACGCCGAGTACGGCGCGACCATGCCGACCATGGAGTCGGACACCGCGCTCTTCCCGATCGACGGGGCCTGCCACCGGACCGGTCCGGAGGAGACCGCCTTCGCCTACCGGGACGCGGACGTCTCGCACTCCCTCGGCGCCACCTGGACCGACCCGTCCGGCACGGCCGCGAACGTGGCCTGGACCCGCGCCTACGACGCCGCCCTGCGCCCGCACACCGAGGCGGGCGGATACGTGAACTTCATGGACACCGACGACCAGGACCGGGTCCGGGTCAACTACCGGCAGAACTACGCGCGGCTGCGCGAGGTGAAGCGCCGCTACGACCCCGACAACGTGTTCCGGCTGAACCAGAACATCGTGCCGTAGGCCCGGAGGTCAGGAGACCGTGCGCGCGGTGGCGAGCAGCCGCAGGACGTCCTCGGGCGGCAGGCCGAGCGCCGTGCCCACGGTGCCCAGGACCTCCTGTTCGGCCGGGCTGTAGCCGCCGTCGGCCAGCGCGATCCCGGCCGCCTGGAGGAGCAGCGCCTCCCGGCCGGCCGGCTCCAGGTGCGGGGTGAGCGGGGCGACGGCCTCGTGGATCTCGATGGCGAGGAGGGCGCCCTCGGGGTTGATCTCGGGCATGAAGCGCCCGGTGTCCGCCTCCAGGGCCTCGACCAGGTCGACGAGCTGGACGGCCGTGCAGTCGGCGTATCCGGCGGAGCGGACGGCGTGCACGGCCCGGTCGAGGACCTCGCGGGAGCCGGTGCCGCCGGCCGCGAGGACGGCGAGGGCGACGGTGTGGACGGCGTCCCGCAGCATGGCGGAGAACCGGCCGGTGGTGGGCCGCTCCAGGACCTCGGTGCCGAAGCGGGTCTGGCAGGCGGCGCACTCCACCACCGGCCCGGTACAGCCCCGGGGCACCAGCGGGACGCCGAGGACGGCGAACCGGCGGCGGCCGGTGCGCCGTCGGTAGTTGCGGTCGCCGCCGCACTCCTCGCAGAAGAACTCGCCGTCGCCGATGGTGTTCCAGGAGGTGCGGATCCCGCAGACGGTCAGCTTCCCACCACGTGTTTTCCTGGCAGAACGCACGCGCACCTCCTCAACGGCCCGGCTGCACTGCCGGTGCGTTGGCGTGATGTTAGCCACATCCTTGATGTGACGTCAGCACCTCGTCCGTACTTCGCACCGGAGATGGCCGAGACATGACGCCGGGGTTTCAGGCCCGGCGGCGCCGCTTCGCGAAGGCCAGGAAGCCTCCGCCGAGCAGCAGGGCGCCGACGGCCGCGCCGATGACACCGGGCCCGATGGCCGAACCGGTCGTCGCGAGATCACCCTCCGGGGTGGTCGCGGAGGGAGCGGGGGCAGCCCCGGTCTCCTCGGTCTCCTCGGTCTCCTCGGTCTCCTCGGTCTCCTCGGGGGCGGCCGGGGGCGCGGTGCTCCCGGCGGGGGTGCCGGAGGGGGTGGCCGACGGCTGCCCGGAGGGGGTGGCGGAGGGACTGCCGGTGCCCTCGGGGGCGGGCGCGGTGGTGGACGGCGTCGCACTGGGCGCCGGGGTGTCGGTCGGCTTGGGCGTCTCGGGGGTGACGACCGGTCCGGGGGTGGTCACCCGGGGCAGGCAGCCGGTGAAGTTCATCTGGTGGGTCTCGGCGCCGGGGGCGGTGTCCAGGGACTCGGCGATGAGGGAGCCGTTGATGTGGCCGCTGGTCATGGTGACGGCGGCGCGGGGCGCGAGGATCGCGCCGGGCCAGGCGGAGGAGTTCTTCGTGACGGTCTCGGCCTGCGGGAAGTTCCACAGCAGCTTGGAGCGGATGCTCTTGTGGCCGTCGGTGTGCCGGTCGTAGTCGTCCTGGACGTAGGCGCCGCCCTCCGAGATCCAGACGCCGGAGGTGGGCTTGGCGGTCATGTCGTACGAGGCGCCGATGACGTTCACGAGGGTGGAGGAGCCCACCGGGACCTTGAGGTAGATCTCGCCGGCCTTCTCCAGGTCGGCGGCGCTCAGGGCGAAGACGTTCAGCTCCGCGTCGGCGCCGGTGAGGTAGAGGCTCCGGCCGTCCTGGCCGCCGGCCGTCTCGCCGTTGGGCCGCTCGCCCGCCCAGCCGGCCGAGAGGGTCCGCAGCTTCGCGAACTCGGCGCCGAAGTCGACCGGGGACGGGCCCTCGGCGATGGGGCCGTCGACGCCGAAGCCGCCGTCCCCGGCGGAGGCGTCCACGACCTTGCCGGCCGTGCCCGAACCTTTCACCAGGACCACGCCGTTGGCCTTGAGGGTGCCGCCGACGACGAGGCTGTGCCCGCCGGGCAGCCGGGCGAGGTCGGCGTCGGTGAGGCGGGAGCCGACCGAGAAGCCGGACCGGTTCGCCGTGCCGAAGGCCGCGTCGCCGCCGACGGCCACCGCGCCCTCGGAGTCCGCGTGCCGCACCGAGTCCTTCTCCACGAACTCCGCGTACAGCCCGGCGGTGCCGAGCGGATCGACGGCACACTCGGTGCCGGCGGCGGAAGCGGTGGGGGCCCAGGCGAGGGCGGCTCCGGTCACCGCGAGGACGGTGGCCACGGCAGCGGACGTGCGCATGCGGAACTCCAGGTCAGGGAGTACGGAGGTGGGATGGTCCGTACCATCCGCCAGACCGTGATGTGCCGTCAACTGCCCCCATATGGCACCGATTCCGTCATGTCCGCATGATCTTCCTTAAGCGAACCTGAAACCGTGACACACCTCACATACGACGGCGCCCCGCCCCCCGGTCGGAGGGGCGGGGCGCCGTGTGCGCGCGAGGTCAGCGGGCGGAGCGGTTGACCGCCGAGATGACCGCCTTCAGGGAGGCGCGGGTGGTGTTGGCGTCGATGCCGATGCCCCACAGGACGCGCCCGTCGATGGCGCACTCGATGTACGAGGCGGCCTGCGCGGAGGCGCCCTCGCTCATGGTGTGCTCCTGGTAGTCCAGCAGGCGGGCGTCCACGCCGACCGACTGCAGGGCGTCGAAGAAGGCGGAGATCGGGCCGTTGCCGGAACCGGTCAGGACGGTGTCGACGCCGTCGACGACCGCCTCGACGCGCAGCGTGTCGGTGCCGTCCGTGTCCGAGGTGGACTGGCCGGAGCGCAGCTGGATGCGGCCCCAGGCGTTCTCCGGGTTGGGCAGGTACTCGTCCTGGAAGACGGACCAGATCGCCGCCGGGGTGACCTCGCCGCCCTCGGCGTCGGTCTTGGCCTGGATGATCCGGGAGAACTCGATCTGCATCCGGCGGGGCAGGTCCAGCTTGTGGTCGTTCTTCAGGACGTAGGCGATGCCGCCCTTGCCGGACTGCGAGTTGACCCGGATGACGGCCTCGTAGGAGCGGCCGACGTCCTTCGGGTCGATGGGCAGGTAGGGGACGGCCCACTCGATGTCGTCGACGGTCTTGCCCTGGGCGGCCGCGTCGGCCTCCATGGCGTCGAAGCCCTTCTTGATGGCGTCCTGGTGGGAGCCGGAGAAGGCGGTGTAGACCAGGTCGCCCGCGTAGGGGTGGCGCGGGTGGACCTCCATCTGGTTGCAGTACTCGCTGGTGCGGCGGATCTCGTCGATCTGCGAGAAGTCGATCTGCGGGTCGACGCCCTGGCTGAAGAGGTTCATGCCCAGGGTGACCAGGTCGACGTTGCCGGTCCGCTCGCCCTGGCCGAACAGGCAGCCCTCGATGCGGTCGGCGCCGGCCATGATGGCCAGCTCGGCGGCGGCGACGGCGGTGCCGCGGTCGTTGTGCGGGTGGACCGACAGGCAGACGTGCTCGCGGCGGGTCAGGTTGCGGGACATCCACTCGAAGCGGTCCGCGTGGGTGGAGGGCGTCGAACGCTCCACGGTCGCGGGCAGGTTGAGGATGATCTCGCGGCCGGGGCCGGGCTGCCACACGTCGCAGACGGCCTCGCAGACCTCCAGGGCGAAGTCCAGCTCGGTGTCGGTGAAGATCTCCGGGCTGTACTGGTAGCCGAAGGTGGTCTCCGGGCCCAGCAGCTTCTCGGCGTACTCCATCACCAGGCGGGTGCCGTCGACGGCGATCTGCTTGATGTCGTCCTTGGAGCCGCGGAAGACGACCCGGCGGAAGGTCGGCGCGGTGGCGTTGTACAGGTGGACGGTGGCGCGGTGGGCGCCGACCAGGGACTCCACGGTCCGCTCGATCAGGTCCTCGCGGGCCTGGGTCAGGACGGAGATGGTGACGTCGTCCGGGATCGCGCCCTCTTCGATGATGGAGCGCACGAAGGCGAAGTCGGTCTCGCCGGAGGACGGGAAGCCGACCTCGATCTCCTTGTAGCCCAGGCGTACGAGCAGGTCGAACATCTCGCGCTTGCGGGCCGGGGACATCGGGTCGATCAGGGCCTGGTTGCCGTCGCGCAGATCGGTCGACAGCCAGCGGGGGGCCTTGGTGATCCGCTGCTCGGGCCAGGTGCGGTCGGGGATCTCGACGGCCTCGTACCGGCCGTACTTGTGGATCGGCATCCCGGACGGCTTCTGCGTGTGCGTCGCGTTGGTGATCGGCGTGGGCCGGCTGACGAACGGAGACTGGGACATTGCGTAGGGCTCCTCGGGTCCTTCGGGGGGACGGCCGACTGTCGAACGCAACACCGAAACCCGCGGGGAGGGGGTCGGCCTACGACTACAGGCCCTCGCCGCGGCAGCTAAGGAGAAGCAGCCCGAAACGCATGATGTGCGTCACCATAGCCCAGGACCGGGGAAGGCGGACGTCCTGTTTCAGTATGCGGGACGGCGGTGTCGTCAAGACCGAAAGGTGACTCATCACTCCATTTCGCCAATCCCTGTCACTTCTCGTGACACCGCCGTCGCCCAGTGCCACATTGCCGGGTATGACCTCCCCCTTCTGCACGATCGTGCCGCCCCACCTCCTGGAGCACCTGGCGGCCTCCGGAAACCCCGCCGTCGCGGCCGCCGCCCGCCGCACCCTGATCGCCGACGCCTCGGCCCGTACCGCCCGGGTCCTGCCCCGCGCGGCCGTCGCCCCCGCCGGCGCGCCCGCCGAGCCCGCGACCCCGCGCCGGACCGTGTACGACGCCCAGCGCCGTACCGCCCTGCCCGGGGTGAAGGTCCGCGACGAGGGCGAGGAGGCGACGGCCGACGCCACCGTCAACCGCGCCTACGCGGGCCTCGGCGCCACCTTCGCGCTCTTCCGGGACGCCTTCGGGCGCGACTCCATGGACGGCGCCGGGCTGCCGCTGCTCGCGACCGTCCACTACGACGAGAAGTACGGCAACGCCTTCTGGAACGGCGAGCAGATGGTGTTCGGCGACGGCGACGACGAGATCTTCCTCGACTTCACCCTCCCCGTGGACGTCATCGGCCACGAGCTGGCGCACGGCTTCACCCAGTACACGGCGAACCTGGAGTACTTCAGCCAGTCCGGCGCGCTCAACGAGTCCGTCTCCGACGTCTTCGGCTCGCTGGTGAAGCAGCACGCGCTCGGCCAGACCGCCGACCAGGCCGACTGGCTGATCGGCGAGGGCCTCTTCCACCCGGACGTGGAGGGGACGGCGCTGCGCTCCATGAAGGCGCCGGGGACCGCGTACGACGACGACGTCCTCGGCAAGGACCCGCAGCCCGCCCACATGGACGACTACGTGCGCACCAGCCGGGACAACGGCGGGGTGCACATCAACTCCGGCATCCCCAACCACGCGTTCTACCTGGTGGCGACCGAGCTCGGCGGCCACGCCTGGGACCGGGCCGGTCGGATCTGGTACGACGTGATGACCGGCGGCACCCTCACCCCCGAGACCCGCTTCGCCGAGTTCGCGGCGGCCACGGTGGCGGCGGCGAAGGCGCGGTACGGCGACGCGGCGGAGATCCAGGCCGTGACGAAGGCGTGGGCGGCCGTGGGCGTACCCACCGACTGAGCCGGGCTGGTAGACAGGGCCCATGCGGATTCGAGTGCGGCGCACCGGTGGTTTCGCGGGCATCGAGCGGTCGGCGGAGGTGGAGGTCTCGGGCCCCGAGTGGGAGTCCCTGGCCTCCGCCGTCCTCGCGGCGCCGGAAGCCGCCCGGGGCGTCCCGGACGGCTTCTCGTACGAGATCACGGTCGACGGCCGGACGGTGCGGTGCGCCGACCCGCACCTCACGGACGCCCAGCGGACCCTCGTGACGAGGGTCCTCAAGGAAGGCGCGTGAGCTAGCGGCCGAGCAGGCGGGCCCAGAAACCGGACTTCTTCTCCTCCGGGGGGCGGACGGGGCCGATGTCGAGCGACCATTCGCCCTCGGCCTTCAGGACCTCCACGAGCAGCGGCCCCTCGGCCAGCTTCCGGCTGTCCTCCAGGCGCCGGCCGAAAAGGCTCGCCAGCGTGTCCGGGTACGTGGCGGGGGTGTCGGGGCGGCGCGGCTTGTGGCCCTTGACGTCCAGGGACGCGTCGGCCTTCGCCGGGCGCAGCCGGGAGCGCAGTTCACCGGCGGGGCCGGTGTGGAGCAGCACCTCGCTGCCCCGCCCCGTGGCGCCCTCACCGAGCTCGCGCACGCCGGCCACGGACCGGATCACGATCGCCCACTCGTCGTGGTCGCCGCACCGCAGGCGGAAGCGCAGTGGGTACAGGTTGTCGCACCACATCACCCGCTGCGCGAACCGGCCGGCCGGAAGCGTGCCGCCGAAACCGACGGCCTCCCTGCCGTTCCAGTCGATGGAGTCCAGGATGAGGTACCCCGGCCCCGTCCACCCGAACTCGACCAGGACGTAACCGGGCGGGACCTTCTCCTCCATGGTGAACTTGGCGCCGCCCCTGCCGACGTACACGATGTCGTCGAACTGCCCGCCGAGGGTCCCGGCGGCTGCGGCCACCCGGGCGGACGGGACGGGCGAGGGGGCGATCAGCTCCGCCCACCTGCCGCCGGCCGCGGGGTCGATCCGGCGCGGAGCCGGGTCGCCGGCTCCGGCGGAGGCGCCGTCCGCGACGGAGCCCGTATCCCAGCCCCATCCCGCGTCCGATCCCGGACCCGGACCCGCTCCCGATCCCGGATCCGGATCCTTGCCGACGCCCTCGATCCGCCACTCCTGCCCGGGGTCCGGCAGGCTCTCCCCCTTGCTGATGCGCGTCACCGCGTCATGCTGGCACGCCGCCCCCGGAAAGGTCGACGGTCAGAAGCCCAGGCGGCGGAGCTGCTTGGGGTCGCGCTGCCAGTCCTTGGCGACCTTGACGTGCAGGTCGAGGAAGACCGGGGTGCCGAGGAGGGCCTCGATGTGCTTGCGGGACTTCATCCCGACCTCCTTCAGGCGGCTGCCCTTGGGGCCGATGATGATGCCCTTCTGGCTGGGGCGCTCGATGTACACGTTGGCGTGGATGTCGAGCAGCGGCCGGTCGGCGGGGCGGCCCTCGCGGGGGATCATCTCCTCGACGACGACCGCGATGGAGTGCGGCAGCTCGTCGCGGACGCCTTCGAGCGCGGCCTCGCGGATCAGCTCGGCGACCATGACCTGCTCCGGCTCGTCCGTGAGGTCGCCCTCCGGGTAGAGCGGCGGGGACTTCGGCAGCAGCGGGATGAGCAGGTCGGCGACGAGCTGGACCTGCTTGTCGCCGACGGCGGAGACCGGCACGATCTCCGCCCACTCGATGCCGAGCTCGCGGCCGAGCTGGTCGATGGCGATCAGCTGCTCGGCGAGGGTCTTGGAGTCGACCAGGTCGGTCTTGGTGACGATGGCGACCTTGGGGGTCTTCTTGATCTCGGCGAGCTCCTTGGCGATGAAGCGGTCGCCGGGGCCGAGCTTCTGGTCGGCGGGCAGACAGAAGCCGATGACGTCGACCTCGGCCCAGGTGGTGCGGACGACGTCGTTGAGCCGCTCGCCGAGGAGGGTGCGCGGCTTGTGGAGGCCCGGGGTGTCGACCAGGATCAGCTGGGCGTCCGGGCGGTGCACGATGCCGCGCACGGTGTGCCGGGTGGTCTGGGGGCGGTTGGAGGTGATCGCCACCTTCTGGCCGACCAGAGCGTTGGTGAGGGTGGACTTGCCCGCGTTGGGGCGCCCGACGAAGCAGGCGAAGCCCGCCCGGTGGGGGGCGGTGTTCTCATCGGTCTCTTCACGGCGCACGCTCATGGGGGCCATTGTCCCCGATGCGCGGCCCGGTCACGCACTCAGTGCCCCCGCCGGGCCCGGCGGCGCCGGATCCGCCACCCCGTGAGGCCTCCGGCGGCCCCCAGCGCGAGCACCGCGGCGGCGAGCCAGGGCACCGCGAGGAAGGAGACGGCGGCGCTCTCGCGGACGTCCTTCGCGGTGGCGGTGAGGGTCACCTCGCCCCAGTCGAGCTGCGGCGAGCCGGTCCACCGCTCGGTGAGCCGGATCTTCTGCCGGGGCAGCAGCTCGGCGGGCACCCGGTCGAGGTCGCGTTCGAGCAGGGTCCGCCCGAAGAGGCCCTCGGCGCTGAGGACGACCTTGGGGTTGAGCGTGACGTTGCCGCGGTTGTGGAGGGTGTACGTGACGAGGGCGGTGCCGTCGCGGGTGCCGGGGACGAGCGGCCGGTCCTGCTCCAGGGTGACGTCCTCGACGGCGAGGGCGGGCACGGCGGGGCCGCTGACCTTGAGGTAGACGCGGGCGGCGACGGCCTTCTGGACGCCCATCGCGACGCTGCCGCCGCCCGCGGGGGTGATCCGCTCGTCGAGGGCGACGAGCGCGCCGGGGTGGTCGCCGGGGTCGGCGTCGGCGGGGACGGTGAGCGTGAAGGGGACGGTGACGGCGGAGCGCGGCGGGACGGTGACCGTGGTCCGCTCGGGCTCGATCCAGGCGCCGGCGCCGGTCTGCTCCTCCTTCAGGGTGCGCACGGCGAAGCCGCCGTCGCGCTCGGTGTTGTAGGCGTCGGCGCCGTAGAGCCGGAAGGTGAGCGGGGCGGCGGTCTTGTTGGCGACGGTCACCTTGTCGCGGAGGGTGGCGCCGGGGTCGGCGGTGAGGACGTAGTAGGGGCGTTCGCCGAGCCGGGCGGCGGCCGGGTAGACGGCCCATTCGCCGTTCTCGGCGGCGTGGGCGGCCGGGGCCCCGAGGAGCGGCAGGGCGGCGCTCAGGAGGAGGACGTACAGCTTGCGTCGCACGGTGCGGACCCCCGGGGGTGCGGTCGGGAGGGGCGGATGGGGGGCGCCGACGGGCCGGCCGGGGGGTGCGCCCGGCCGGCCCGTCGGCCGCCGTCAGGACAGGGTCAGCGTCAGCACGCCCGCGTAGCCGCCGGGCGCGGTGAACGCCGGGACGTCCAGCGAGAGTCCGGCGTCGACGGTGAACTCGCCGCCGGTGACCGTGCCGTTCGCCGTGGAGGCGAGGGTGGCGCCGGCGCCGACGGGTCCGGCGGAGCCGGCCGTGCAGGCGCTGGGGCTGCCCTCCTTGGCGACGCAGGCGGGGGTCCAGCTGAGCTTGTCGGCGCCGATGGCGCCGCCCGGTCCGGTGAAGTCGGTGACCTTGCCGGTCACGGACCAGCCGGCGGGGCCGCCGCGGAAGTCCTTGACCGTCACCGTCTGAAGGGCTCCGGTGGCGGCGCCGCCCTGGCCGAAGTCGACCGCGGAGAGGGCGACGGCGTCACCGGCCTGGGTCATGGAGAGTTCGCCCGCCTGGACGGTGGCCGTGATCTTCTGGCTGTTCGGCGGGGTCGGGGTGTCGTCGATCACCTGGTACGGGAGGGGTCCGGCGCCCTTCTCCGCGTTCCAGACACCGCCCTCGTAGGCGACGATCCCGGTGGTGGCGAGGTCGTTCACCTTGAGCCGGGCGACGAAGCCGCCCTCGCTGTCGGTGGTGACGGTCATCCGGTCGGCGGTCTCCGCCGCGCCGGCCCTGGCGGCCACGGTCACCTCGCTGAGCGGGGTGAACTTGGCCCCCGTGACGGTGACCCGGACGCCGGGGGCGCCGGAGGCGGCGCCGAGTTCCAGGGTCCGCTCGTTGGGCACGGTCTGGTCGCCGGCCTGGACCGTCTCGGAGACGGGGGCGGGCGGGTTGAGGACCGTACAGGGGGTGTCCAGCTCCATGATGTAGCTGGTGTGGATGTTGTAGTCGCCCGGCGAGAGGGTGATCGCGCCGGGGGCGGTGACCGTGAAGGTGCCGGTCATGGAGAAGCCGGGGAAGGCGCCCTTGCCGGGGACCGGCGGGTTCTTCTTGGGTCCGGTGACGCTGACCGTGCCGGTCTGCGCGCCGCCGAGGACGACCTTGCCGGTGGGGGTGAGGATGTCGGCCGGGAGCGCGAGGTCCACCGGGTTCGACGCGGCGGGCTTGGTGATCGCGTAGGTCACGCTCACCGTGTCGCCGACCTTGGGGCTGGCGTTGTCGACCGAGATCACGGCGGTGGTGACGCCCTCGATGGGCGGGATGCCCGCGATGGGCGGCGGGACGCAGCGGGTGGGGAATTCCACCGAGAGTCCGGCGCCGGTCGCCTGCGCCGGGGCGGCGAGCGCGCCGCCGGCCGCGAACGCGAGGGCGGTGGCGCCGAGTACGGCGGTCCAGCGCCGTCTTCGGGCCGCCGCCCGGGTTCGGGTGAGTGCCATAGTGTGTGCCCCCTCCTGAGGGTCGAGAGGGCGCCATTGACGGCCGGGGGGCAAGAGAAGTCAATAACGACGGAACCCATTGACTGATGACCCATCAGATAATGGCAGGATCGGTCGATGTGACGACTTCTCCGGCATGTCGGGCGGCATGCCGAAGACCGGCGCCGCCCTCGGCGGCACCGGTCACGGGTGGTGCGCGGTGGATCAGCTGATGACGAACGGTCCCGGGGACTGCGAGGTCACCGCGTCGCAGTTCACCGTGACGCCGAAGATCACCAGCTTGAGGGCGACTCCGGCGAAGTACGAGTTGAGGCTGTCGCCGGCGACCACGTTGGTGGCGGTCAGCGGTCCCAGCTTCGCCGTACCACCGGCCGGGATCGCCGGGTTCTTCTTGCCGGTGAAGACCCGGTCGGGGCCCGTCGCGTTGTCCAGGATCAGCGTGGAGCTGATCGAGTCCGCGCCGACCGCGATCGGCGTGGTCACGGGAGCGGCGATCGAGACCTGACCGGTGGTGCCGGAGTGGGTCATGGTGAGCGTGGCGGTGCCGCCGCCCCAGCTCCCGCAGTCGTACGTGGCCGTCGCCGAGCCCGGCGAGACCGCGGCGGACGCCGTGGGGGCGAAGACGAGCGACATGCTGGCGAGGCCCGCGGCGAGCGCCCCGGCCGCCCCTAAGGTGCTTCTTCTCATGGCGGGTTCGTACCCCTTCCGATGACGAACGCAGGGGTGCGGGCACTGCGTGGAATGGCGGAGATCTGACGGTCCGTCGGACCGCCCGCCGCCTATTGAGACGCAGACCGCATGGGAAGGCAAGAGAAGTCGCGGAGATCCTTCACAAACGCGCAAGGGCCCGGCCGTGGCCGGACCCCGCTGTCCCCCGTGCGGCGCTCAGCCCGCCGTGACGGCCGAACGCAGCTGTCCGTCGGGCCCCGCGAGCAGCACCGGCGTCCCGGGCCCGCCCAGGTCCCGCACGGCCGCCCGGTCCTCCTCCGACGCGGCCTCGGCGGCCGACACCACGGCCGCCGCCTCCAGCGACTGCGCCCCGCTCGCCACCGCCATCGCCACGGCGGTCCGCAGCGCGCTCAGCTTCAGCGACTCCAGCTCCACCGTGCCCGCCACGTACGTGCGGCCGGTCTCGTCCCGTACGGCCGCGCCCTCGGGCACACCGTTGCGGGCGCGGGCGCTGCGCGCCAGGGTGATGATCTTCTGGTCCTCGGGGCCGAGGTCGCCGTGCTCACTGCTGAGTGTCATGGACCGAGCATAGGTCGGGGCGCCGGCTCAGCCCGCCAGCGGGTACAGGGCCCCCCGCCGCCCCTCCGGCGACACCAGCCACTCCAGCTTCTCGGCGGTCCGCGCCTCCGGCAGCGGCGTGTGCAGCACGATCACCAGGTCAGGGCGGGCCGGCACCCGAAGCTGGGTGGCCTCCACCACGAGCAGCCCGGCCACCGGGTGGTCCATCTCCTTGCGGTTCTGGCCGCCGGGCAGGATGTCCCGCCGCTCCCACAGCTCCGCGAACTCGGGGCTCACCGCCTTCGCCTCGGCGACCACCGCCCGGAAGCCGTCGTCGTCCGGGCACTCCGAGCACGCCGACCGGAACTGCGCCACCACCTTCGGCGCCAGCTCCTCCCAGCCGCGCATCCGCGCCCGGTACATCTCGTCGGTGAAGAAGTCGATCAGGCAGTTGCGGTGCACGTCCGCCCGCAGCCCGAAGACGGCCGCCGCCGCCTCGTTGAACATCACCGTGTTCCAGTACGCGTCCATGATGTGCGCCGGGAACGGCATCCACGCCTCGATCAGCCGCCGCAGCCCGTCGCACATGTCCCGGTCCTCCGGGGCGGCTTCGAGGGCCGGCGGGTTCAGCGCCGCCAGGACGTACAGATGGCGGCGCTCGGCCGGGCTCAGCCGCAGCACCCGCGCCACCGCGTCGAGCACCTGGGGCGAGACGGTGATGTCGCGGCCCTGCTCCAGCCACTGGTACCAGCTGACGCCGACGCCCGCGAGGACGGCGACCTCCTCCCGGCGCAGCCCGGGCGTACGACGCCTGCCGCCGTCCGGAAGGCCCGCCTGGGCCGGGCTCACCCGGGCCCGACGGCTCATCAGGAACTCGCGCAGTTCGGCCAGTCGGTGCGCCTTGCCGTCGGTGCTCTCCACCGCTGTGACCACGTCTGCTTCCTCCCCCGGACGCCTGGTGGTGCGACCAACAGGATAAGTTCCCGCTACCCGGCGATGTTCCCCGGCCACGAGAGTCGTGGCCATGGCAACCGTGACCTCCGCCCCCGGAAAGACCCCCGTCCCCGCTCCGCCCGCGCCCCCGGCCCTCGCCGGCCGCTCCCGGCTCGTCCTCTTCGTGCTGTGCGCCGCCCAGTTCATCGTGGCGCTCGACTTCTCCGTCCTGAACGTCGCGCTGCCCGTCCTCGGCGCCGACCTCGGCCTCGACCGCTCCGCCCTCCAGTGGGCCGTCACCGCCTTCGCCCTCCCCTCCGGCGGCTTCCTGCTGCTCTTCGGGCGGATCGGCGACCTCTACGGCCGCAAGCGGCTCTTCCTCGGCGGCCTCGGCCTCTTCGCCGCCGCGTCCGTGCTCGCCACCGTCGCCTGGGACCCGGCGTCCTTCCTCGCCGGCCGCGCCCTCCAGGGCGTCGGCGCCGCCGCGATCGTGCCCACCGGCATGTCCCTGCTGACCACCTCCTTCCCGGAGGGTCCGCTGCGCGACCGGGCGCTCGGCATCTCCGGCACCCTGATGTCGCTGGGCTTCACCATCGGCATGGTCCTCGGCGGCGTCATGACCGACACCCTGGGCTGGCGCTCCACCATGGGCCTGCTCGCCGTCTTCGCCCTGATCGTGCTGCCGCTCGCCCCGGGCCTGCTCACCGAGTCCCGCACCCCGGACCGGCCCCGGCTCGACGTGCCCGGCGCGATCACCGTCACCGGCGGTCTGCTCGCCCTGATCTACGCCCTGACCACCGCCGCCGAGCGCGGCTTCGGCGGCACCGACGTGCTCGTCGCCCTGGTCGGCGGAGTGCTCCTGCTGACCGCCTTCGTGGTCGTCGAGTCCCGCCACCCGGCGCCGCTGGTCTCGCTGCCGATGCTCCGCCGGCGCACGGTCGCCTTCGGCAACCTCGGCGGGCTCGTCACCTTCTCGATGATGTCGACGATCGTCTTCGTCCTGACCCTCTACCTCCAGTCCACGCTCGGCCTCTCGGCCTTCGCCACCGGCGTCGTCTTCGGGATCCAGGGCATCTTCTCGGTCCTCGCGGGGACGCTCACGCCGAAGGTCATCGGGAAGCTCGGCGCCCGCCGCACCCTCGTCGTCTCGCTCGCCGGGCAGGCGGTCCTCACGGCGGCGCTGCTCGGGATCGGCGAGCGCTCCGGCGCGGTCGTGGCGACCGTCGCGGTCACCCTCGCCTCGATGTTCCACCTCGGCGCGATCATCTCGTACGGCCTGACGGTCACCTCGGGCGTCCGGGACGAGGAGCAGGGCCTGGCGACCGGCCTGGTCACCACGACCCAGCAGGTCGGCCTCACCGTCGGCATCCCGATGCTGGGGGTCCTCGCCACCACCGGCGGCGACCTGTACGAGGGGGTGCGCACCGTCGTCGCCGTGGACGCGGCGATCGTGCTCGGCGCGGCGGTGCTCGTCGCCCTGGGCCTGCGTCGCGCGCGGTGAGCTACGGCCGGTCGAGCCGGAGCCGTACCGCCTTGGGCAGGCCCGCGACGACCAGGTCGTACGAGTCCTCGATGAGCTCCCGGACCATCCGGTCCGGGAGCCCGGCCACCTCGACCGTGTTCCAGTGGCGCTTGTTCATGTGGTAGCCGGGAGTGATCGCCGGATACTCCTCGCGGAGCCGTACGGCGTCGTCCGGATCGCACTTCAGATTGACCCGCAGCGGCTCGCCGTCCAGCCAGGACAGCGCGAACAGCTTCCCGGCCACCTTGAACACCGAGGTGTCGGGGCCGAAGGGGAACTCCTCGCCGGCGTCGTTGAACTCCAGGCAGAAGGCGCGCAGCTGCTCGGGGGTCATGCCGGGTCCTCTCCCTCCGCGCCGGCCGGGGCGACCGGTTCGACGAGCACGGTGACGATCTTGTTCCGGCGGCCGGCCGGGGACTCGGCGGTGAGCCGCAGCTCCCGTCCGTCCGGCAGGGCGACGACGGCGGAGGCGCCGGCGATCGGGACGCGGCCGAGGGCCTTGGCGAGCAGGCCGCCCACCGTCTCCACGTCCTCGTCGTCGAACTCGTCCGGGCCGAAGCCGTACAGCTCGCCCAGGTCGCCGATGTCGAGGCGGGCGGTGACCCGGTGGCACTCGTCGCCGAGCTCCTGGACGGGCGGCAGCTCCCGGTCGTACTCGTCGGTGATCTCGCCGACGATCTCCTCCAGGATGTCCTCGATGGTGACGATGCCGGCGGTGCCGCCGTACTCGTCGATGACGACGGCGACGTGGTTGCGCTCCTGCTGCATCTCGCGCAGCAGGTCGCCGGCGTTCTTGGTGTCGGGGACGAAGGCCGCGGCGCGCATCGCGGTGGAGACCAGGTCGGCCTCGGCGTCGCGGTTGATGTGCGTCTTCCTGACCAGGTCCTTCAGGTACACGATGCCGACGATGTCGTCCTCGTTCTCCCCCGTCACCGGGATCCGGGAGAAGCCGGAGCGCAGCGCCAGGGTGAGGGCCTGCCGGACGGTCTTGTACCGCTCGATGCAGATGAGGTCGGTGCGGGGCACCATGACCTCCCGGACGAGGGTGTCGCCGAGCTCGAAGACCGAGTGCACCATCCGGCGCTCCTCGTCCTCGATCAGCGACTCCTGCTCGGCGAGGTCGACCATCGCCCGCAGCTCCGCCTCGGAGGCGAAGGGGCCCTTGCGGAAGCCCTTGCCCGGGGTGAGCGCGTTGCCGATGAGGATCAGCAGCTGCGGGATCGGGCCCATGATCCGGGCCAGCGGGACGAGGACGTACGCCGCGGCGGTCGCGGTGTTCAGCGGGTGCTGGCGGCCGATGGTGCGCGGCGAGACGCCGACCGCCACATAGCTGACCAGGACCATCACGGCGATGGCGACGAGGAGCGCCTCCCAGGTCTCCGGGAAGTACTCCAGGCAGGCGTAGGTGACGAGGACGCCGGCCGCCATCTCGCAGGCGACGCGGACGAGCAGCGCCACGTTGAGGTAGCGGGTGGGGTCGGAGGCGACCTGGGAGAGCTTCTCGGCGCCGCGCCGCCCGGAGCGGACGGCCTCGGCGGCACGGAAGCCGGAGACGCGGGCCAGCCCGGCCTCGGCGCAGGCGGCGAGCCAGGCGACGACGACCAGGGCGACCGCGCCGAGGATCAGCTGGATGCTCATCGGGCGCGCGGGGTCAGTTGACGGTGGGGGCCGGCGACGGGCCGGTGAGGCCCCGCTCGGCGCGCCAGCCGTCGACGATCGCCGCCTGGAGGCCGAACATCTCGGCCTTCTCCTCCGGCTCCTCGTGGTCGTAGCCGAGCAGGTGGAGGACGCCGTGGACGGTGAGGAGCTGGAGCTCCTCGTCCATGGAGTGGTTCGTCGGGGCGTCCTCGCCCTGCTTCTTGGCGACCTCGGGGCAGAGCACGATGTCGCCGAGGAGGCCCTGCGGGGGCTCCTCGTCGTCCTTGGCCGGCGGGCGCAGCTCGTCCATCGGGAAGGACATGACGTCCGTCGGTCCGGGGAGGTCCATCCACTGGATGTGGAGCTGCTCCATCGCCTCCGCGTCCACCACGATCACCGAGAGCTCGGAGAGCGGGTGGATGCGCATGCGCCCCAGGGCGTAGCGGGCGACGTCGAGGATCGCCTGCTCGTCGACCTCGGTGCCGGACTCGTTGTTGACGTCGATCGACATGTGCGGTGCTTCTACTTCCCGTTGCGGCCGGTGCGCTGCTCGTTGGCGCTGTCGTACTTCTCGTACGCGTCGACGATACGGCCGACGAGCTTGTGCCGGACGACATCGTGGGACGTGAGCCGCGAGAAGTGGACGTCGTCGACCCCGTCGAGGATGTCCTGGACCTGGCGCAGACCGCTCTTCGTGCCGTTCGGCAGGTCGATCTGGGTCACGTCACCGGTGATGACGATCTTCGAGTCGAAGCCGAGGCGGGTGAGGAACATCTTCATCTGCTCGGGGTTCGTGTTCTGCGCCTCGTCGAGGATGATGAACGCGTCGTTGAGCGTCCGTCCGCGCATGTACGCCAGCGGCGCGACCTCGATCGTCCCGCTCGCCATGAGCTTGGGGATGGAGTCGGGGTCGAGCATGTCGTGCAGGGCGTCGTAGAGCGGCCGCAGGTACGGGTCGATCTTCTCGTACAGGGTGCCGGGCAGGAAGCCGAGGCGCTCGCCGGCCTCGACCGCCGGGCGGGTCAGGATGATCCGGGTGACCTGCTTGGACTGGAGGGCCTGGACGGCCTTGGCCATGGCCAGGTAGGTCTTGCCGGTGCCCGCGGGGCCGATGCCGAAGACGATGGTGTGCTTGTCGATGGCGTCGACGTACCGCTTCTGGTTGAGCGTCTTGGGGCGGATCGTGCGGCCTCGGCTGGAGAGGATGTTCTGGGTGAGCACCTCGGCCGGGGTCTCGTCGGCGCCTTCGCCGTTCTCACTCGCCTTGAGCATGGCGATGGAGCGTTCCACTGCGTCCTCCGTCATCGGCTGTCCGGTGCGGAGCACCAGCATCATCTCGTCGAACAGGCGCTGGATCAGGGCGACTTCCACGGCGTCGCCGACCGCGCTGACCTGATTGCCCCGGACGTGGATGTCCGCCCGGGGGAACGCCTGCTCGATCACGCGGAGCAGGGAGTCTCCGGAGCCGAGGACGGTCACCATGGGGTGCTTGGCGGGCACCGCGAAGTGGGCCCGGGCCTCGCCCGGCGTTCCGTTGGGAGCTGTGGGTGTCTGCGTCATGGGCCGGCCCTCTGGCCTGCGCCTACCTCCTGCTGCGGGGTTCTCGCTGCTCGACAACCTCTCGCACCCCAGCCTACGACCTGGTACCGGTGTGCCCGAAGCGGTTTACGAGACAGGTGCCCGGAAGCCGATGGTGGGCACCGCGCGGCGGGTCGGCCAGGGGCGCGCGGGGACCGGCAGCAGGGCTTCGAGGAAGGCGTAGCGGGCCCGCAGGGCCTCCGGGTCCTGGCGGCCGTCGCGCTGGACGTGCTGCCACCAGGCGGCGATCTCGGGCCAGGTGGGGGCGGAGAGCGAGCCGCCGAACTCCTGGACGGAGAGGGCGGCGGTCAGGCCGGCGAAGGCGAGCCGGTCGGCGAGCGGCCAGTCGGCGAGGGTGCCGGTGACGAAGCCGGCGACGAAGACGTCGCCGGCGCCGGTGGGGTCGAGCGCCTCGACGCGGATGGCGGGGACCTCGGCGGTCTCCCCGGTGCCGCCGTCGACCGCGTAGGCGCCCTCGGCGCCGAGGGTGACCACGGCGTAGCGGACCTTGTCGGCGAGCGCGCGGGCGGCGGCCCGGGGGCAGTCGGTGCGGGTGTAGCGCATCGCCTCGGCCGCGTTGGGCAGGAAGGCCTCGCAGTGCTCCAGGTCGGTCAGGCCCGCCAGGTCCCAGCGGCCGGTCTCGTCCCAGCCGACGTCGGCGAAGACCCGGGCGCCGTCGCGGGCGGCGCGGGCCACCCACTCCTCGGCGCGGCCGGGCGCGAGGGAGGCTACGGCGGCGCGGGCGCGCGGCGGGCGGACCGGGGCGCCGTCGGGCCGGGGCGCCTCGTGGCCGTGCGAGACCATCGTCCGCTCGCCCTCGTAGGCCATGGAGACGGTGACCGGGGAGTGCCAGCCCTCGACGGTGCGGGAGAGGGTGAGGTCGATGCCCTCGCCCTGTTCGAGGGCGTCCCAGCAGTACTCGCCGTAGTGGTCGTCGCCGAAGGCGGCGGCGAGGGAGGTGCGCAGGCCGAGGCGGGCGAGGGCGGTGGCCATGTTGGCGACGCCGCCGGGGCTGGAGCCCATGCCGCGGGCCCAGGACTCGGTGCCGCGGACGGGGGCGCTGTCGAGGCCGGTGAAGATGATGTCGAGGAAGACGGTGCCGGTGAGGAAGACGTCGCAGGCCGGGTCGGCGGGCTCGCGGACCGTCTCCAGCGGGTCGACACCGGGGGCGCCGGGGACGCAGGGGACGTCGGCGGCCTGCTCGGGCCGGTCCTCGCGCTGGTCTCCGCCCGGTTCTCCGCTCTGTTCTCCGCTGGCTGTGCTCACGGACTACTCCCCGGTCGTGGTGCGGCGGGATCGGCACCGGGTGCCGATCCGGCCAGTGTGCCCGAAGGGGTGCGGGTCGAGGGGACCGACGCGAACAACGCGGACAACGCGACGGGCTGCGCCCTGATACCCGCTCGGACCGCCCCCCAAACTCATTGTGTTCCACATCACAGAACAAACCGGGGGAGAGCACCTTCTCCACGCATTCGGTTGCTTGATACACATGGTGCCGCGACCCCGTGGATCACCCGGGTGCCGTCTCACCCCCCTGTTCAGTTCCTGGAACGCCCATGCCGTCGCGCCCGCGCGCCCGTGGGGCGCTCGCCGCCCTCGTCGCCCTCTTCACGGCCGGATATCTCGCCCCGTACCTGCTCCCCACCGTCGTCGGCCGGCTCGCCGCGGGACTCGGCCTCGGCCCCTCCCAGGCCGGTCTGATCGGCTCGGTCCTGCTGCTCGCCTCCGCCTCCGCCGGCTTCACGCTGGCCACGCGCGTGCACCGGATCGGCCCGCGCCGGGCGGCCCGCCTCGGACTGCTCGCCATGACCCTCGGATACGGCTCCGCCGCCGCGACCGGCACCCTGCCGCCGGTGGTCGCCGGGGTCGTCCTCGGCGGCTTCGGCTCCGGTACGGCGACGGCGGTCGCGGCCTCCGGGATCGCCGGGCGGCCCGACCCGCAGCGGGCCTCCACGCTGGGCCTGCTGTCGGTCTCGGCGGTGGCCGGGGCGCTGTACCTGACGCTGCCGAGGCTCGGCGGCGGCCACGCCCCGCCGCTGGTCGCGCTCGCCTGCGCGGCGCTCCTGGTCTGGCCGGTCACGAGCCGGCTGCCCGGCGCCCCGCGCGCCCACCGGGACGTTCCGGCGGCGCGGGACGCCGGACCGCTGCCCCACCGCCGGGCGGGCGCGGTGCTCGCCGGCGGCCTCCTGTGCTGGTCCCTCGCCCAGAACGCCCTCTGGGGCGTCAGCGGCCGCATCGGCACGGTCCAGGCGGGCCTCTCGGAGGTCACGGTGGGCGCCGTCTTCGCCCTCGCGCTCGGCGCGGGCCTGGCGGGCGTCACCGCGGCGGGCGCGCTGGGCCCCCGGCTCGGCCGGGCGGTCCCGATCGGCGCGGGCACGGCCCTGATCGCGGCCTGCGTCCTGCTGAGCGCGACCGCCGAGGACCTCGCGTCGTTCGCGACCGGCGAGATCCTCTGGAACGTCCTCTACCCGGTCGTCCTCTCCTGCCTCCTGGGCCTCGCCGCCTCCCTGGACCCGCGGGGCCGCTGGGCCGTCCTGGTCGGCTCGGCCTCCTCCCTGGGCACCGCCTGCGGCCCGGTCACCGGCAGCGTCCTCTCGGAGACGGCGGGCTACCCGGGCATGGGCGCGACCCTGGCGGCCCTGCTCCTCCTGGTGGCGGCACCGCTGACGGCGGTCGCCCGCCGGCACTGTGGGCAGGCGTCCCGCAGGGCGGGACGGGTGGGCACAGGGACGGCGCCCTTTGCCGGGCCGAGGCTTTCCGGGCCTGAACCCTCACCCCGTGTGCGGCGCCGTACCAGTGCGGGTTCAGGCGCATGTGCGGAGGCACCCGCCCAAGGTGCCGTTCCGTTGTGCCCACCCGTTCCGCCCCTTGCGGAACGCCTGCCCCCAACGGAACGGCGGCCCCGTCAGAAGGTGTACGCCTCCACCTCGGCGAGGTAGCGCGCGCGACGCGGCTCGTCGTCGTCCAGGAAGGACGCTTCGAAGGAGTGCCGGGCCAGCACCCGCAACTGCTCCTGGCTCAGCGCCAGCGCCTCCCGCACCGCCGTGTAGTTGTCACCGACGTACCCCCCGAAGTACGCCGGATCGTCGGAGTTCACCGTCACGAGGAGCCCCGCGTCGAGCATCGCCCGCAGCGGATGCTCCCCCAGCTCGTCGATCACCCGCAGCCGCACGTTCGACAGCGGACAGAGCGTCAGCGGCACCCGCTCGCGGGCGAGCCGCTCGACCAGCTCGGGGTCCTCCATGCACCGCAGCCCGTGGTCGATCCGCTCGACGCCCAGGACGTCCAGCGCCTCGCGGACGTACGCCGCCGGCCCCTCCTCGCCCGCGTGGGCGACCCGCCGCAGCCCCAGCCGGGCGGCCTCCTCGTACACCTCGCGGAACTTCGCCGGCGGATGCCCGACCTCGGCCGAGTCGAGGCCGACGCCCGTGATCCGGTCGAGGTACGGCTTCGCGGCCTCCAGCGTCGCGAGCGCCGACTCGGCGGACTCGTCGCGCAGGAAGCACATGATGAGCCGGGTGGAGATCCCGTACCGCTCCCCGGCGCGGTCGAGCGCGGCGGACAGCCCCTCGACGACCGTGCCCATCGGCACGCCCCGCACCGCGTGCGCCTGCGGGTCGAAGAAGATCTCGGCGTGCCGGACCCCCTGCGCGGCGGCCCGCTCCAGATAGGCGTCGGCGAGCGCGGTGAAGTCCTCCGGGGTCTGCAGCACCGCCATCAGGGCGTAGTACAGGTCCAGGAAGGACTGGAGGTCGCTGAAGCGGTAGGCCTCGCGCAGTTCCTCGGTGGTCGCGTACGGCAGGGTGACGCCGTTCCGCTCGGCGAGGGCGAAGGCCAGTTCGGGTTCGAGGGTGCCCTCGATGTGGAGGTGCAGTTCGGCCTTGGGGAGGGGCATGGGTGGTGCTCTATCTCTTCGGTACGGGGACCCTCATGAGGTCCTGGGCAATGCTCAGCTCGCCCTCGAATCCGGCGGCCCTGGCCTGCCGTTCGAACTCCGACGGGTCGGAGTAGCGCTGCGAGAAGTGGGTGAGGACGAGGTGCCGGACGCCCGCGTCCCGTGCGACGGCGGCGGCCTGCCCGGCGGTGAGGTGGCCGTGGTCCCGGGCGAGCCGGACGTCCGCGTCGAGGAAGGTCGACTCGATGACGAGCATGTCGGCGCCCTCCGCGAGGGCGTGCACGCCGTCGCAGAGCCGGGTGTCCATGACGAAGGCGAAGCGCTGCCCGCGCCGGACCTCGCTCACCTCCTCCAGCGTGACGCCGTCGAGGACGCCCTCGCGCTGGATGCGCCCGACGTCCGGGCCCTTGATGCCGTGCGCGGCGAGCCGCTCCGGCAGCAGCCGGCGGCCGTCGGGCTCGACGAGCCGGTAGCCGAAGGACTCGACGGGATGCGAGAGCCGGCGGGCCTCCAGGGTGAAGGCCTCGGTGACGGCGACGCGGCCGTCCTCGGCGACCGGCGCCTCGGTCAGCTCGACGGACTCGCGGTAGGCGGTGGCGTACCGGAGCCGTTCGAAGAAGTGCTGCCCGCTCGCCGGGTAGTGGGCGGTGACCTGGTGCGGCACCTGGTCGAGGTTGATCCGCTGGATCACCCCGGCCAGGCCCAGCGAGTGGTCGCCGTGGAAGTGCGTGACGCAGATCCGGTTCAGGTCGTGCGCGGCGACCCCGGCCCGCAGCATCTGGCGCTGGGTGCCCTCGCCGGGGTCGAAGAGGAGGCCGTGGCCGTCCCAGCGCAGCAGGTAGCCGTTGTGGTTGCGGTGGCGGGTCGGGACCTGGCTGGCGGTGCCGAGGACGACGAGTTCGCGGACGGACACGGGCGCGGTCCTATCCGGGGGGCCAGTTGAGGCCGCGGCCGCCCAGCACGTGCGCGTGCGCGTGGAAGACGGTCTGGCCGGCGCCGGCACCGGTGTTGAGGACGATGCGGTAGCCGTGGCCGTCGACCTTCTCCTGCGCGGCGACCTCGCCCGCCTCGCGCAGCACGTCGGCGGCGACGCTCGGCGCGGCGGCGGCGAGCGAGGCGGCGTCCGGGTAGTGGAGGCGCGGGATGACGAGCACGTGGGTGGGCGCCTGCGGGTTGATGTCGCGGAAGGCCAGCGTGGTCTCGGTCTCGCGGACGAGCGTCGCCGGCACCTCCCCGGCCACGATCTTGCAGAACAGGCAGTCGCTCTGCGGCTCTCCGGCCATGCTCCGGGCCTCCTCGCCTTCGATGGTCACTGTCCTCGCATGCTATCCGGCGGCCGGGTCAGTCCTTGGGCATCCGCCGGTTGAGGGCCGAGCGGCTCACCCAGTACGTGATGATCACGGCCCAGAAGAGCGGGGTGCCGAGCCCCGCCACGACGCCGGAGTCGAAGCTCCACAGCGCCATCGTGACGACCGAGTACAGCCCGAGCAGCCCGACGGCGCCGGCCATCGCGAGGGCCGGCCGGCAGTTGCGGGCGACGAGCAGCATCGGGCGGCGCAGTCTCGGCGGCACCCGGCGGCCCATCCACACGGCCCAGCCGGCCCAGGCGCCGACGAGCACGGTCGCGCCGATGGCGAAGGGCACGACGGCGTCGGCGCCGGTCGCGCCGGTGCGGACCGGGGCGGAGCCGACGGCGGAGGCGATGAAGCCGAGCAGGGCGACCCAGCGGGCCCCGGCGGCCGTGCCCCAGGCCATCGCCTCCAGGTTGAAGCGGGCCTTGGTGTCGCCGAGGTCGAGGGCGGCGGAGGCGACGAAGCCCTCGGCGGCCTGGGTCCAGGCCCCGCGCCGCAGCCAGCGGCGGCGCAGCCGGAGGAGGGAGAGGTTGTTGTGGGCCTCGCTGCTCTGCGGGTTGAGCCGCAGGGTCGTCTCGTACGCCCGCCGGGCGGTGGCGTGGTCGCCGCGCCGCTGGGCGGTGAGGCCGACGAGGAAGTGGGCGGCGTCCTCCTCGGGGCCGAGGGCGACGGCGGTGCGCGCGGCCTCGTAGGCGGCGGCGGTCCTGGCCCGGTCGCGGACGCGGCCGGCCTCGGCGGTCTCGGCGAGCGCGGTGCCGAGCGCGTAGTGGCTGCCCCAGAACTGCGGGGCGAGCTCGACGGTGCGGTGGGCGGCGGCCTCGGCGTCCCCGTACCGCTTGAGGGCGAGGAGGATCTGGGTGCGCATCAGGTGGGCGCCGATCAGCTCGGGTTCGGCGCGCAGCGCCTGCTCGACGGCGGCGAGCGCGGCGGGGTGGTCCCCCGCCCGGTGCCGGCAGCGGGCGAGCAGGGTGAGCGCGTCGGCGTCCTCGGGGTCCTCGGCGAGGTGCCGGGCGGCGAACTCCCCGGCCTGCTGGTACCGGCCGGCCTCGTACAGCGCCTCGGCGCGGGCGAGCGCGGAGGGCGTGGCGGGGCCGGCGGGCGTGGCGGGGGTGGTCACAGCTTGCGCTTCCGCTTCAGGTAGGCGAGGAGGTCGTCGTAGAGACCGCCCTCGTTGGCGAACATGGCGACGTTCCGCGCGGCGGCGAACCAGGGCTCGGTGGAGGGCCGGATCTGCTTGGCGGCGCCGAGCAGGTCCTTGGTGGTGATGAGGCGGACGGAGCCGGTGCGGGCGGAGTCCAGGAGGGCGGTCTCGGCGGCCGTCTCGCACAGGTGGGCGAGGTCGGCGCCGGAGAAGTCCTCGGTGGCCTTGACGAGCTTGCCGAGGTCGACGGCCTCGATGGGCCGGTCGCGCAGGTGGTAGCGGAGGATCGCCTCGCGTGCGGGGGCGTCGGGCGGCAGCACGAGGAGGGTGCGGTCGAGGCGGCCGGGGCGGCGCAGGGCGATGTCGACGTCCCAGGGCACGTTGGTGGCGGCGAGGACGAAGACGCCCTCGTTGCCGGCGCCGGAGGCGATGCCGTCGAGCTCGGTGAGGAGCTGGTTGACGACGTTGCGCAGCCCGTTGTTGTGGGTGCGGGAGCGCTTGCCGCCGAGGGCGTCGAGCTCGTCGAGGAAGACGACGCAGGGGGCCTGGCGGCGGGCGGTCTCGAAGATGTCGTGGACGTTCTTCTCGGAGGCGCCGATCCACATGTCGAGGACGTCGGAGAGCGAGACCGTGAGGAAGTTGGCGCCGAGCTCTCCGGCGACGGCCCGGGCGATGAACGTCTTGCCGCAGCCGGGAGGGCCGTACAGGAGGAGTCCGCCGCGCAGCGACTTTCCGTAGAGGCGGCGGAGTTCGGGGTTGCGCATGGGTGCGAGGAAGGCGGCTTCGAGCCGCTCCTTGACGTCGGTCATGCCGCCGACGTCGGCGAGGCGTACGGCTCCGGGCGCGTCCACGTCCCAGGCGGCGGCGTCCCCGGCGAGCCCGTCCCCGCCCTCGGCCTGCGGCTCCTCCAGGAACCGCGGCCCGACGACGTCGGACACCTGCTCCTCGGCGGCGGCCCAGTCGAAGGAGGCCTTCGGCTCGGGCCGTACGGGAGCGGGCGGCACGGCGGGGGCCTGCGGCACGGCCGGGGTCTCCGCCACGGCGGGTGCCTCGGGCGCGGCCGGCGGCAGCCCCATCGCGCGGACCATCAGCGCGCGGGCGGCGGCGTCCCCCGGCGCGTGCTGGAGGGCGACGGCGGCCTCCGTGACGGCCTCGTCGCTCCGCCCCTCCGCGAGGAGGAGTTCGGCGAAGTGGAGGCGCAGGGGCACGTCGCCGGGCGCGGCGGCGACCGCGGCGCGCAGACTGCGGATCAGGGGGGACTCGTCGGCCATGCGGCTCAGCCTAGAAAAGACCCCGACCGCTTGGACAGCGGGTCCCCGATCTGTGGACAACCGCCCGCCGCCCGCGCCCCTGTGGACAACGCGGCCGCCAGGGCCCACCCGACCCTGATCCGCCGGACAGGCCCTAGCCCCAGCGGCCGGTGCGGCCGAGGACGAGGGCGGTGGCCGCCGTGCCCGCCGTGGAGGTCCGCAGGACGCTCCGGCCGAGCCGGTACGGCCGCGCTCCGGCCGCCTCGAAGGCGGCCAGCTCCTCCGGGGAGACCCCGCCCTCGGGGCCGACGACGAGCACGATCGAGCCCTTCGCGGGGAGCTCGGCGGTGGCGAGGGCGCCGCTGGGGTGGTCGCGGTCCTCGTGCAGCACGGCCGCGAAGTCGGCACCGGCGAGCAGCTGGGCGACCTGCTTGGTGGTCATGAGGTCGTCGACCTCGGGGAAGCGGGTGCGGCGGGACTGCTTGCCGGCCTCGCGGGCGGTGGCGCGCCACTTGCCGAGCGCCTTGAGGCCGCGGTCGCCGCGCCACTGGGTGATGCAGCGGGAGGCGGCCCACGGCACGATCGCGTCGACGCCGGTCTCGGTCATGGTCTCGACGGCGAGTTCGCCCCGGTCGCCCTTGGGGAGGGCCTGGACGACGGTGATCCGGGGCTCCTCGGCGGGCTCCTCGTGCGCGCCCGTCACCTCGACGGTCAGCCGGTCCTTGCCCTCGGTGTCCCGCACCACGCAGTCGGCCCAGCGGCCCCGGCCGTCGGTGAGGACGAGCGTCTCGCCGGCCTGGAGCCGCTTCACGGAGACGGCGTGCCGTCCCTCGGGGCCTTCCAGGACGAAGGTGCCGGCGCCGGGCACGGCGTCGACGACGAAGACGGGGGCGGTCATGAGGCACTCCTGAGGGCCGGGTCGGCGAGGTCGGTGAGGGCGGTGTCGAGTTCGGCGGCGAGCACCCGGACCAGTTCCGCGGCGGGCAGCTCGCGGGCGAGGCGGTGGCCCTGCCCGGCCCACAGGGCCATGCCCTGGGCGTCCCCGGCGGTGGCGGCGGCCTTCCGCAGCGGGGCGGTGAGGTGGTGGATCTCCGGGTAGGCGGCGGGCGCGTACGGCCCGTGCTCGCGCATGAAGCGGTTGACGAGCCCGCGGGCCGGCCGTCCGGAGAAGGCGCGGGTGAGGGCGGTGCGCTGGAAGAGCGGGTCGGTCAGGGCCCGCTTGTGCAGCGGGTGGGCGCCGGACTCGGGGCAGACGAGGAAGGCGGTGCCGAGCTGGGCGGCGCCCGCCCCGGCGGCGAGGACGGCGGCGATCTGCCCGCCGCGCATCAGCCCGCCGGCGGCGACGAGCGGCAGCTCGGTGGCCTCCCCGACCTGGGCGAGCAGGGCGAGGAGGCCGGTGCCGGGCTGTTCGTCGGCGGGGTCGTCGCGGTACGTGCCCTGGTGGCCGCCCGCCTCGACGCCCTGCACGCAGAGCGCGTCGGCCCCGGCCGCCTGGGCCGTCCGGGCCTCCTCCGCCGAGGTGACGGTGACGATCGTGTACGTGCCGGCGCGGGCGAAGGCCTCGAAGGTCTCGGGCTTCGGGCAGCCGAAGGTGAAGGAGACGACGGGGACCGGGTCCTCCAGGAGGATCGCCAGTTTGGACTCGTACCCGTCGTCGCGGCCGTCGTCGGTCTCGCCGAGCGCGGTGCGGTACCAGCCGGCCTCCCCGGCGAGCTGGTGGCGGTAGACCTCGATGGCCGCGGGATCGGCGCCGGGGTCGGTCTGGGGCATGAAGACGTTGACGCCGAAGGGCTGTCCGGTGAGCCCGCGGACCTGCTTGATCTCCTGGTAGAGGCTGCCGGCCGTCTTGTACCCGGCGGCGAGGAAGCCGAGAGCGCCGGCCTCGGCGACGGCGCCGACGAGCGCCGGACAGGAAGCGCCACCCGCCATGGGGGCCTGCACGATCGGGTACCGGAAGAGATCGTTCAGTGCGGTGGTGGACATATGGGCATCGTGTCATGCCCGTTCCGGCGCACGGGAAAGGGGCGGCACTCAGAGTGCCGCCCCTCTCACTCACCGATCATGCCGGCCGGGCCTCAGCGCCCGTTGAAGGCGTCCTTCAGCCGCGAGAACAGGCCCTGCTGACCGGGCTGGAACTGGCCCGTGGGCCGTTCCTCGCCGCGCAGCTTGGCGAGCTCGCGCAGGAGGCGCTCCTGCTCGGGGTCGAGCTTGGCCGGGGTCTGGACCTCGACGTGGACGATGAGGTCGCCGCGGCCGTTGCCCCGCAGGTGGGTGACGCCCCGGCCGTGCAGCGGGACCGACTGCCCGGACTGGGTGCCCGGGCGGATGTCGATCTCCTCCGGGCCGTCGAGCGTCTGCAGCTGCACCTTGGTGCCGAGCGCCGCCGCCGTCATCGGGAGGGTGACCGTGCAGTGCAGGTCGTCGCCGCGCCGCTGGAAGACCTCGTGCGGGGTCTCCTGGATCTCGACGTACAGGTCGCCGGCGGGGCCGCCGCCGGGGCCGACCTCGCCCTCGCCCGCGAGCTGGATCCGGGTGCCGTTGTCGACACCGGCCGGGATCTTCACGGTCAGGGTGCGGCGGGACCGCACCCGGCCGTCGCCCGCGCACTCGGGGCACGGGGTCGGGACGACGGTGCCGAAGCCCTGGCACTGGGGGCAGGGCCGGGAGGTCATGACCTGGCCGAGGAACGACCGGGTGACCTGGGAGACCTCGCCGCGGCCGTGACACATGTCGCAGGTCTGCGCGGCGGTGCCGGGGGCGGCGCCCTCACCCGAACAGGTGCCGCAGACGACGGCCGTGTCGACCTGGAGGTCCTTGGTCGTGCCGAAGGCCGCCTCGTTGAGGTCGATCTCCAGACGGATCATGGCGTCCTGGCCGCGACGGGTCCGCGAGCGCGGCCCGCGCTGCCCGGCCGTGCCGAAGAAGGCGTCCATGATGTCGGAGAAGTTGCCGAAGCCGCCCGCTCCGAAGCCGCCCCCGCCGCCCATGCCGCCGGAGGAGGAGAGCGGGTCGCCGCCGAGGTCGTAGACCTGCTTCTTCTGCGGGTCCGAGAGGACCTCGTAGGCGGCGTTGATCTCCTTGAACCGCTCCTGCGTCTTCGGGTCCGGGTTGACGTCCGGGTGAAGCTCGCGGGCGAGTCGGCGGAAGGCCTTCTTGATCTCGTCCTGGGAAGCGTCGCGGCGCACGCCGAGTGTGGCGTAGTAGTCCGTGGCCACTTACGACTCCGCCAGGATCTGTCCGACGTAACGTGCCACTGCGCGTACCGCTCCCATCGTTCCGGGGTAGTCCATGCGGGTCGGTCCGACCACGCCGAGTTTGGCGACTGCCTCGCCGCCCGAACCGTAGCCGACCGAGACGACCGACGTGGAGTTCAACCCCTCGTAGGCGTTCTCGTGCCCGATGCGTACGGTCATGCCCGATTCCTTGACCTCGCCGAGCAGCTTGAGGAGCACGACCTGCTCCTCAAGGGCCTCCAGGACGGGCCGGATCGTCAGCGGGAAGTCGTGTCCGAAGCGGGTGAGATTGGCGGTGCCGCCGATCATCAGCCGCTCCTCGTGCTCCTCCACGAGCGTCTCCAGGAGCGTCGCGAGCACGGTCGAGACCGTGGCGCGCTCCTCGGCCTCCTCGAAGGACTCGGGGAGGTCCTGCACCAGCTGCGGCACGTCGGCGAAGCGACGGCCGCCGACCCGGCTGTTGAGCCGGGCCCGCAGATCGGCGAGGGAGGTCTCGCCGAAGGGCGCGGGGCAGTCGATCACCCGCTGCTCGACCCGTCCGGTGTCCGTGATCAGGACGAGCATCAGCCGGGCCGGGGCCAGCGACAGCAGCTCGACGTGACGGATCGAGGAGCGGGTCAGCGACGGGTACTGCACGACGGCGACCTGCCGGGTCAGCTGCGCGAGCAGCCGCACCGTGCGGCCCACGACGTCGTCGAGGTCCACGGCGCCGTCGAGGAAGTTGTGGATGGCGCGCCGCTCGGGGGTCGACAGCGGCTTGACGCCCGCCAGCCGGTCCACGAAGAGGCGGTAGCCCCTGTCGGTGGGGATCCGTCCGGCGCTGGTGTGGGGCTGGGCGATGTACCCCTCCTCCTCCAGCACCGCCATGTCGTTGCGCACGGTGGCGGGCGACACGCCCAGCTTGTGACGCTCGGTGAGCGCCTTGGAGCCGACCGGCTCCTCCGTCCCGACGTAGTCCTGGACGATGGCGCGCAGTACCTCGAGTCTGCGTTCGCTGAGCACGCGCACACCTCCCGTTCGGCCGTTCCGGTTGCTCCGCTTTTGGCACTCGCCCTGCCCGAGTGCCAGGAATCCCCCGGCCAGTGTACGGCCGGGGCCGTCGCTCCTGGCAAGGAGGCGGACCCGCTAGCGTCGGAGCCATGGACATCGACGAAGCGGTCTGGGCGGCTCAGGGGTGGGAGAGGCTCGCGTCCGGAGTGGGCCGGCGGCGGCTCCCCGGCTGGGACGCGACCACCGGACTGGTGGTGGGGGACAAGGCCGTGCTGCTCTACGACACCGGCTCCACGCTCGCCGAGGGCGCCGCGATCCGGGCCCAGGCGGAGGCGATCACCGGCGGCCGGCGCGTGACGCACATCGCACTCGGCCACCCCCACTTCGACCACGTCCTCGGCACCGCCGCCTTCGCCGGCGCGGAGGTCTTCGGCGCGGTCGGCATGGACGAGCTCCTCGGCTCCGCGCGCACCCGCGAGGAGCTGTACGTGGACGCGGTGCGCCAGGGGGTCGACGAGCGGGCCGCGGCGGAGGCGGCGGAGGCCCTGGTGGCCCCGCGTCACACGGTCACCGGCGAGTGGACCCTCGACCTCGGCGGCCGCCAGGTCCTCCTGGCCAATCTGGGCCCGGCCCATTCCGGCCACGACCTCGCCGTCTTCGTCCCCGGCGAGCACGAGACCGTCTTCTGCGGCGACCTCGTCGAGGAGTCCGGCGAACCCCAGGCGGGCCCCGACGCCACCGGCGCCCGCTGGCCCGACGCCCTCGACCGTCTCCTCGCCCTCGGCGGCGAGGACGCCCGGTACGTCCCGGGCCACGGCGCCGTCGTGGACGCGGCCTTCGTCCGACGCCAGCGCGATGAACTGGCACGCCGCTTCGGGGTGTCGTAGCGTCACGGAGCGCGCGGCCACGGGCGGTACCCGACGCCTCCCCGGCCGCGCGGAGGACCCGTCCGCGCACCCGGAGGACCGAAACCCCTTGCGCAGCTACAACCCGGACCTGACGCCCCCGTGGAAGAAGCAGGCCCCCGCCCCCGAGGTCCCGGCCGACCCGGACCTGGTGGTCGAGGAGGTCTCCACGGGCTTCTGCGGGGCGGTGATCCGCTGCGAGGCGGGCACGGTGACGCTGGAGGACCGCTTCGGCAAGCACCGGGTCTTCCCGCTCGACCCGCGCGGCTTCCTCCTGGACGGCCGCGTGGTGACCCTGGTGCGCCCCGCCTCCCCCGGCCCGTCCCGCCCGGCCCGTACGGCCTCCGGCTCGATCGCCGTCCCCGGGGCACGCGCGCGCGTGGCGCGGGCGAGCCGCATCTACGTCGAGGGCCGCCACGACGCGGAGCTGGTGGAACGCGTCTGGGGCGACGACCTCCGCGTCGAGGGCGTGGTGGTGGAGTACCTGGAGGGCGTCGACCACCTCCCGGCCATCGTCGCCGACTTCGCCCCGGGCCCCGACGCCCGGCTCGGCGTCCTCGTCGACCACCTGGTCCCCGGCTCCAAGGAGTCCCGCATCGCCGCCGAGGTCGCCTCGGAGCACGTCCTGGTGGTCGGCCACCCCTACATCGACATCTGGCAGGCGGTGAAGCCCGCCACCCTGGGCATCCGGTCGTGGCCGGAAATCCCCCGTGGCCAGGACTGGAAGACGGGCACCTGCCAGGCCCTCGGCTGGCCGTCGGACAACACCGGCGCGGTCTGGCAGGCCATCCTGAAGCGCGTCACCTCCTACAAGGACCTGGAACCGGCCCTCCTGGGCAAGGTGGAGCACCTGATCGACTTCGTGACGGTGGGCTGAGCCCCCCGACCACGAGGACGGCGCCCTAGTCCACCAGGTCCCGCACGACCGCGTCCGCGAGCAGCCGGCCCCTCAGGGTCAGCACGGCCCGCCCGGCGGCGTACGGCTCCGGATCGAGCAACCCGTCCTCCAGCGCCCGCCCCGCGGCCGCAAGCCCCGCGGGCTTGAGCAACGACAGCTCGACCCCCTCCCGAAGCCGCAGCTCCAGCAGGATCCGCTCGACCCGTCGGTCCTCCTCCGCCAGCACCTCCCGCCCGGCACCGGGCGACTTCCCGGCGCCGAGCGCCGCCGCGTACGCGCCGGGATGCTTGACGTTCCACCACCGCACCCCGCCCACGTGCGAGTGGGCGCCGGGCCCGGCCCCCCACCAGTCCGCGCCGCGCCAGTACAGCTCGTTGTGCAGGCAGCGCCCGGCCTCGGAGGTCGCCCAGTTGGACACCTCGTACCAGGAGTACCCGGCCGCCTCGAAGGCCTCGTCGGCGATCAGGTAGCGGTCCGCGTGCACGTCGTCGTCGGTCATCGGCACCTCGCCGCGCCGGATCCGCCGCGCCAGCTGCGTACCCTCCTCGACGATCAGGGCGTACGCGCTGACGTGGTCGGGCCCCGCCCCGATGGCCGCGTCGAGCGAGGCCCGCCAGTCGTCGTCGGACTCGCCCGGCGTCCCGTAGATCAGGTCGAGGTTGACGTGCTCGAACCCGGCCGCCCGCGCCTCCGCGACGCACTCCTCGGGCCGCCCGGGCGTATGGGTCCGGTCGAGGATCCGCAGCACGTGCGGCCGCGCGCTCTGCATGCCGAAGGAGATCCGGTCGAACCCCCCGGCCCGCAGCTCGGCGAGGTACTCCGGGTTCACGGACTCCGGGTTCGCCTCGGTCGTCACCTCGGCGTCGTCCGCGAGCCCGAACTCGTCCCTGATCGCCCCCAGCATCCGTACGAGGTCCCCGGCGGCGAGCAGCGTGGGCGTACCGCCGCCGACGAAGACCGTCCGCACCGGCCGCGGGTCGTCCCCGAGCACCTTGCGCGCGAGCCGGATCTCCTCGACGACCTGACCCGCGTAGTTGTCCCGCGAGGCGAGCACCCCGCCGGCACCGCGCAGCTCGCTCGCGGTGTACGTGTTGAAGTCGCAGTAGCCGCACCGCGTGGCGCAGTACGGCACGTGCAGATAGAACCCGAGCGGCCGCTCCCCCGCCCTCTCCAGGGCGTGCGGGGGCAGCGCCCCGTCCTCGGGCATGGGCTCACCATCGGGCAGTACGGAAGGCATGGGACCCATTGTCCCGTACTGCCCGCCCGTACTGCCCGGATGGCGGCACGCGGCCGGTCAGGCCTCGCGCGAGCCCGTGTACATGTCGTCGATCAGGTCCTTGTACTCGCGCTCGACGACCGGGCGCTTGAGCTTCAGGGACGGGGTGAGTTCGCCGTGCTCGATGTCGAGGTCGCGGGGCAGGAGGCGGAACTTCTTGATCGTCTGCCAGCGCTGGAGGCCCTCGTTGAGGCGGTCGACGTAGCCCTGGATGAGCGTGACGGTCTCCGGGGCGGCGACGATCTCCGCGTACGACTTGCCGCCCAGGCCGTGCTCGCCGGCCCAGCCGAGGAGGGCGGGCTCGTCGAGGGCGATGAGGGCGGTGCAGTAGTTCCGGTCGGCGCCGTGGACGAGGATGTTGGAGACGAAGGGGCAGACGGCCTTGAAGTGGCCCTCGACCTCGGCCGGGGCGATGTACTTGCCGCCGGAGGTCTTGATGAGGTCCTTCTTGCGGTCGGTGATCCGCAGGTAGCCGTCGGCGGAGAGCTCGCCGATGTCGCCGGTGTGGAACCAGCCGTCGGCCTCCAGGACCTCGGCGGTCTTCTCGGGGAGGCCGTGGTAGCCCTCCATGATGCCGGGGCCGCGGAGCAGGATCTCGCCGTCGTCGGCGATGCGGACCTCGGTGCCGGGGAGCGGCTTGCCGACGGTGCCGGTGCGGTAGGCCTCGCCGGGGTTGACGAAGGAGGCGGCGGAGGACTCCGTCAGGCCGTATCCCTCCAGGATGTGGACGCCGGCGCCGGCGAAGAAGTAGCCGATCTCGGGGGCGAGCGCGGCGGAGCCGGAGATGCAGGCGCGCAGCCGGCCGCCGAAGGCCTCGCGGATCTTGGCGAAGACGAGGGCGTCGGCCACCTTGTGCTTGGCGGTGAGGCCGAAGGGCGCGGAGGCGGTGCCGGTGCGGCGGAAGTTGTCCTGGGTGACCTTGGCGTACTCGCGGCCGACGCCGGCGGCCCACTGGAAGATCTTGTACTTGGCTCCGCCGCCGGCCCGGGCCTTGGCGGCGACGCCGTTGTAGACCTTCTCGAAGATGCGGGGGACGGCCGCCATGTAGGTCGGCTGGACCACCGGCAGGTTCTCGATGATCTTGTCGACGCGGCCGTCGACGGCGGTGACGTGGCCGACCTCGATCTGGCCGGAGGTGAGGACCTTGCCGAAGACGTGGGCGAGCGGCAGCCACAGGTACTGGACGTCGGCCTGGGTGACGAGGCCGGTGGCGGCGATCGCCTTGGCCATGTACGACCAGTTGTCGTGCGGGAGGCGGACGCCCTTGGGGCGGCCGGTGGTGCCCGAGGTGTAGATGAGGGTGGCGAGCTGCTCGCGGGTGATCGCGCCGACCCGCTCCTTGACCGCCTCGGGGTGCTTCTCCAGGTACGCGGCTCCGCGCGCCTCCAGGTCGGCGAGGGTGAGGACCCACTCCTCGGAGGTGTCGGCGCCCTCGGGGTCGATGACCACCACGTGGTGGAGGCCGGGCAGCTCGGCGCGGCGCTCCACGGCCTTGGCGAGCTGGGCGGCGTTCTCGGCGATGAGCACCTTCGACTCGGAGTCCGAGAGGATGAAGGCGGACTCCTCGGCGTTGGTCTGCGGGTAGACCGTGGTGGTGGCCGCGCCGGCGCACATCACGCCGAGGTCGGCGAGGATCCACTCGACGCGGGTGGAGGAGGCGAGGGCGACGCGCTCCTCGGGCTGGACCCCGAGGTCGATCAGACCGGCGGCGACGGCGTGGACGCGCTCGGCGGCCTGGCCCCAGCTGAGCGACTTCCAGTCGTCCGGTCCGGTGCCCGAGGCGGCGGGCACCGGGTAGCGGTAGGCCTCCGCGTCGGGTGTGCGCTCGACCCGTTCGAGGAAGAGAGCCGCGACGGAGGGCAGCCGGTCGTCGATCTGGATCTGGTTGTCGCTCACGTCGTCCTCCGGGCGGCGGCGATGCCTGTTGGCGGTGCGGTGGTCATACAACTACGGATGTGCGGCTACGGACGCGTAACTAACTCGCGAGTAACCTGCGGGGGGCTTCAGATTAGAGCGCCGACGTCCGGTACGTAAGGGCCTGTGGATAACGGTGGATAACGAACGGGCCCGCGCGCCGGAGGCACGCGGACCCGTTCCGTCCACGACGGGGTGGCCGAATCCTGCTACTTCTTCGACTTACCGCCGGATTCGTCGCTCGACAGGACGGCGATGAAGGCCTCCTGGGGCACCTCCACCGAGCCGACCATCTTCATGCGCTTCTTGCCTTCCTTCTGCTTCTCCAGCAGCTTCCGCTTACGGGAGATGTCACCGCCGTAGCACTTGGCGAGGACGTCCTTGCGGATGGCGCGGATGGTCTCGCGGGCGATGACCCGGGAGCCGATGGCCGCCTGGATCGGCACCTCGAAGGCCTGCCGGGGGATGAGCTCGCGCAGCTTGGCGACGAGCCGCACGCCGTACGCGTACGCGGCGTCCTTGTGGGTGACGGCGGAGAAGGCGTCGACCTTGTCGCCGTGCAGCAGGATGTCGACCTTGACCAGGCTGGAGGCCTGCTCGCCGGTGGGCTCGTAGTCGAGGGAGGCGTAGCCGCGGGTCTTGGACTTCAGCTGGTCGAAGAAGTCGAAGACGATCTCGGCGAGGGGCAGGGTGTAGCGGATCTCCACCCGGTCCTCGGAGAGGTAGTCCATGCCGATCAGCGTGCCGCGACGGGTCTGGCAGAGCTCCATGATCGCGCCGATGAACTCGCTGGGCGCGAGGATCGTGGCGCGCACGACGGGCTCGTACACGTCGTCGATCTTGCCCTCGGGGAACTCGCTCGGGTTGGTGACCGTGTGCTCGCTGCCGTCCTCCATGACCACGCGGTAGACCACGTTGGGCGCGGTGGCGATGAGGTCGAGCCCGAACTCGCGCTCCAGCCGCTCACGGATCACGTCGAGGTGCAGGAGGCCGAGGAAGCCGACGCGGAAGCCGAAGCCGAGCGCGGCGGAGGTCTCCGGCTCGTAGACCAGCGCGGCGTCGTTGAGCTGCAGCTTGTCGAGGGCCTCGCGGAGGTCCGGGTACTCGGAGCCGTCCAGCGGGTAGAGACCCGAGAAGACCATCGGCTTCGGGTCCTTGTAGCCGCCGAGGGCCTCGGTGGCGCCGTTGTGCAGGGAGGTGATCGTGTCACCGACCTTGGACTGGCGGACGTCCTTCACACCGGTGATGAGGTAGCCCACCTCGCCGACGCCGAGACCGTCGGACGGCGTCATCTCCGGGGAGGAGACGCCGATCTCCAGGAGCTCGTGGGTGGCGCCGGTCGACATCATCCTGATGCGCTCGCGCTTGTTGAGCTGCCCGTCGATGACACGGACGTACGTGACGACGCCCCGGTACGAGTCGTACACCGAGTCGAAGATCATCGCGCGGGCGGGCGCGTCGGCGACGCCGACCGGCGCCGGGATGTCCTGGACGACCCGGTCGAGCAGCGCCTCGACGCCCATGCCGGTCTTCGCGGAGACCTTCAGGACGTCCTCCGGCTGGCAGCCGATGAGGTTGGCCAGCTCGTCGGCGAACTTCTCCGGCTGGGCGGCCGGCAGGTCGATCTTGTTGAGCACGGGAACGATGGTGAGGTCGTTCTCCATCGCGAGGTAGAGGTTCGCGAGGGTCTGCGCCTCGATGCCCTGGGCCGCGTCGACCAGCAGGATCGTGCCCTCACAGGCGGCCAGCGATCGCGACACCTCGTAGGTGAAGTCGACGTGCCCGGGGGTGTCGATCATGTTGAGGATGTGCGTACGCCCCTGCTCCGGCCCCTCGGTCGGAGCCCAGGGCAGCCGGACCGCCTGGGACTTGATCGTGATGCCGCGCTCACGCTCGATGTCCATCCGGTCGAGGTACTGGGCGCGCATCTGCCGCTGGTCGACCACACCGGTCAGCTGGAGCATCCGGTCGGCGAGCGTGGACTTGCCGTGGTCGATGTGCGCGATGATGCAGAAGTTGCGGATCAGAGCCGGGTCGGTACGGCTCGGCTCGGGCACGTTGGTAGGAGTCGCGGGCACGCAGGGTTCTCGTCTCGGGGCGGTGTTCGGAACGGATACGTAGCCCCCATCGTCCCATGCCCCACGGCCGGCCGTCCGGTTCGGGCGTTCCACACCCGCTCCCGGCCCTCGTTTGGGCGGCCGGGAGGGCGCCTGATACCGTGGACAGCTGTGTCTCGTGTGCCCTCTCAGCTGCGCGGCACATCCTGAAGAAACATCGAACCTGTAAAGGCTCTTTCAGTGGCGAACATCAAGTCCCAGATCAAGCGGAACAAGACCAACGAGAAGGCGCGCCTGCGCAACAAGGCCGTCAAGTCGTCGCTCAAGACCGCGATCCGCAAGGCCCGTGAGGCTGTCGCCGCCGGCGACCTCGAGAAGGCCACCGTGGCCGCCCGTGCCGCCTCGCGTCAGCTCGACAAGGCTGTCTCGAAGGGTGTCATCCACAAGAACGCCGCCGCCAACAAGAAGTCGGCGCTGGCTGTCAAGGTCGCCTCCCTCCAGGGCTGAGAACGGATCTCCTGATCCAGGCTCCACCGGCCGCCGGGACCCAGCGGACCCTCTCTACCGCTCCCGCCCGGCCACCCGCCCCGTACGCGAGACGCGTTCGCCACGCGTGTACGGGACACCCCAGCACCACCCAAAAGGCCCCGCACCCTCCTTCCCCAGGAGGGTGGGGGGCCTTTTGGCGTGGTGGGGGCAGGGGTGGGGGTGGGGGCGGCTGGGGTGAGGTGTCCCTTCCGGGGGGCGAGCGGGCCCGGGACAGGCCACGGCCAAGGCGAGCGGGAGCGCGTCCCCTCCGGGGGAGACGTCCGCCCGACGGACAGGCGGACAGGCGGACAGGCGGACAGGCGGACAGGCGGACAGGCGGACAGGCGGACAGGCGGAGCCTAGAGCGCAGCGCTGGAGATACGAGGCGCAGCCAGGCGTGGGCCGGGGCGTGGCCCCGGGGTTGCCGGTTCTGCCCCCGGCGGGGTTTCGGGAAGGGGTGGGGTGGGGGGCTTCAAGGCGTCACGCCACGACCACGGCGCCGAAACCCGGCGGGTCCAGCCCCCGGCCCGCGCAGCAGGCCCCGCACCGCAGCGCGTGTCAGGCGCCGCGTGCCGAGGTCCGCACCGCGTGGGCCGGCCGGTCAGGGCGCCACCAGGCAGGCCCCACGTCGCCGCGCGCGCGTCAGGCGCCGCCGCGGGCCCTCGCGGCCCGGGCCACTGCGACGACCGCCTTCTCCAGGGCGTACTCGGGGTCGTCGCCGCCGCCCTTCACCCCCGCGTCCGCCTCCGCCACGGCCCGCAGGGCCATCGCGACGCCGTTCGGGGTCCAGCCCCGCATCTGCTGCCGCACCCGGTCGATCTTCCACGGCGGCATGCCCAGCTCGCGCGCGAGATCGGCGGGCCGCCCGCCCCGCGCCGAGGAGAGCTTGCCGATGGCCCGCACCCCCTGCGCGAGCGCGCTCGTGATGAGCACGGGCGCGACCCCGGTCGACAGCGACCAGCGCAACGCCTCCAGCGCCTCCGCCGCCCTCCCCTCCACCGCCCGGTCGGCGACGTTGAAGGACGAGGCCTCGGCCCGCCCGGTGTAGTACCGCCCGACGACCGCCTCGTCGATCGTCCCGTCGACGTCCGCCGTCAGCTGCGCGACCGCGGAGGCCAGCTCCCGCAGGTCGCTGCCGATGGAGTCGACGAGCGCCTGGCACGCCTCGGGCGTGGCGGACCGCCCGAGCGCCCGGAACTCCTGCCGCACGAAGGTCAGCCGCTCCGCGGGCTTCGTGGTCTTGGGACAGGCCACCTCCCGCGCCCCCGCCTTGCGCGCCGCGTCGAGGAGCCCCTTGCCCTTGGCTCCGCCCGCATGCAGCAGGACGAGCGTGATGTCCTCGACGGGCGCGTCGAGGTACCCCTTCACGTCCTTGACGCTCTCCGCCGAGAGGTCCTGCGCGTTCCGCACGACCAGCACCTTCCGCTCGGCGAAGAGCGAGGGGCTGGTGAGCTCGGCGAGGGCACCCGGCTGGAGCTGGTCGGGGGTGAGGTCCCGTACGTCCGTGTCGGCGTCGGCGGCCCGCGCGGCCGCCACCACCTCCCGGACGGCACGGTCGAGGAGCAGGTCCTCCTGGCCCACGGCGAGCGTGACGGGGCCGAGGAGGTCGTCGCTGGAAGTCTTTCTGGTGGCCATCGCGTTCCAGCATCCCACGCCCCACCGACAGCGAACCCCGCCACGGCTCCGGCGGCGCCCCACGCGAGAATGACCGGGTGAGTGAACGACACGTACTGGTGCTCCCCGACCGCGACGCCGCCGAGGAGCTCACCGAGGAGCTGTCCGCCCGCTTCGGGGTGGCCGAGGAACCGCAGCTGGTCCGCGACGCGCTGGCCGGCGAGGACGACGCCGAGGACGCGCAGTGGCTGGTGGTCGTCGAGGACCCGGACGGCCGCCTCGACCCGACGGCCCTGGACGACCTCGCCGCCGAGTACGAGGGCTGGCTGGAGGCCCCGTGACCGGTCCTGGACCGGCCCGCCCGGCGTACGCGCCCGACCTGGCCGGCCGGGCCTAACCCGCCGGGCCTAGCGCGCCGGGCCCGCCGCCTTCGGCACGATCTGCACGTCCAGGTCGATCGCGATGCTGGAGCCGACCGCCGCGATCCCGCGCGCGAGCAGCGTCTGCCAGGTGAGGGTGAAGTCCTCGCGGTGGAGTTCGGTGGTGGCCCGGCAGGCGCCCCGGGTCTCCCCCTCCAGGCCGCTGCCGAGCCCGAGGTACTGGGTGTCCAGCGTGACGGTGCGGCTCACGCCGTGGAGGCTGAGCGCGCCCGTGACGCTCCAGCGGGAGCCGCCGCGGTGGGTGAAGCGTTCGCTGAAGAACTCGATGGTCGGGTGGACGCCGACGTCCAGGAAGTCCCCGGAGCGCAGGTGGTCGTCGCGCATCTGCACGCCGGTGTCGATCGAGGCCGCGTCGATGACGACGTGCATCGCCGACTGCTCCATGCGCTCGGCGATCCGTATCGCGCCGGCGAAGCTGTTGAACCGCCCATGGATCCGCGCAAGGCCGATGTGCCGGGCGGTGAACCCGATCTGGGAGTGCGCGGGGTCGATCTCCCAGTCGCCGGGCTCGGGCAGCGGCGGCTGCGGGGCGACCTGGAGCAGGACGTCCCCGAGGTCCGCGTGGACGCCCTGGTCGATCACGGCGGTGGCGTGGTGCGGCGTGTACCCGTCGGAGGTGACGGCGAGCCGGTACTCCCCGGCCGGCACGGTGGCGAGGAGGGTGCCGTACGGGTCGGTCTCGCCGCCCAGCACCTTGCGGCCGGCCGCGTCCGTGAGCGCGAACTCGGCCTGCCGCAGCGGCTCGTGCACGGGGTCGAGGACCCGGCAGCTCAGCACTCCCGCCGAGGCCGGTACGGCGTACCCGGCGAGCGCGCCGCTCCGGCCGCCGCCACCGCTCCCCCGCTTGCCGAAGAGGCCACCGAACATTCTTCACGCACCCCCGTGCGACTCGTTCACTATGCAACGAGTTCGCATTCGATCACCGATGAGGCGTTCGAGGCAAACGCGACCTTGTTACCGACGAGTCCGAATTATGGATTCCACTCCCCCTCCCCCCTCTTCGCGGGCGCGGCCGGCAGCTTGTCGAGCACGATCCCGAACAGCTCCCGGTACGCCTCCAGCAGCTCCTCGTCCGTCCCGACCTCCCGCTCCGTACGCTCCCCCGCCACGGTCCGGTACAGCGTCCGGCCGCCGATGCTGACCCGGCCGTCCTCAGTGAGCAGCGAGCAGATCACCCCGCGGGTGAAGTGCGACGCGGGCGAGGTCCGGTGGTACCAGGCGCCGGCCTCGAAGTCCGCGAGCACCCGTGGCCGCGGCTCCAGCCGGTACCGCGGCGTCCCGTCCCGCACCACGTCGAGGTCCCCGTCCGTCCCGGGGACGTCCCGGATCACGAAGACCCCGGAGGCGTCGGCCTGCTCCCCGCGCTCGTCGAAGGCGAGCGGCAGATGGCTGTGGTCCCCGAAGCCCACGTCGGCCAGCCAGCGCCGCCCGTCCACGTCCTCCACGAGCAGCGCCATGTGGTCGTACGGGATCCCCACCCGCCCGTCCGGCCCGAGGACCCGCGCCTGGAGCAGCTCGGCCCGGTAGCCGAGCGCCCGGAGCAGCGCGGCGAACGCGGTGTTCAGCTCGTAACAGAACCCGCCCCGCCGGGCCACGGCCACCTTGTCGACGAGCGCCTTCTCGTCGAGGACGATCTCCTCCCCGAGGTGGATCGAGAGGTTCTCGAAGGGCACCGCCAGCAGATGCCTCAGGTGCAGCTCCCGCAGCGCCCCGGCGTCCGCCCGCTCCGGCCGTGCGGCTCCGATGCGCTCCAGGTAGCGCCCCACGGCCGCGTCCGGCAGCCCCCCGGACTTTTCATGATCAGTCATGGGGGCAGTCTGCCGGTTCACCGCCGTCACGGGGTGGCGGCGGCCGATTCCCGCTCCTGGGTCGGCAGTTCGCGCATGCGCGCCAGGGGCGAGGGCAGCAGCCACAGGACGGCGAAGACGCCGCCCACCGTGGCGATCCAGAGGGTGGGCCGGAGGCCGAGCGCGGTGCCCAGCACGCCTCCGGCGAGCGCCCCGAGGGGACGGAAGCCGTGGTTGAGGGTGCGGAAGGCCCCCATGACCCTGGCGCGCATGGTCTCCGGGATGAGCGCCATCTGGAAGGAGCCCGCGGCCACGTCGACGATCATCACGCCGACGCAGGACAGGAACTCGGCGGCGAACAGCACGCCCACGACGAGCGGCAGCGGTCCGTCCGCCGCGGGTATGAGGACCAGCGGCAGGGTGAAGCCGATGAAGCCGATGACGAGGGAGCCGCCGATGCCGAGGCGACGGACGACCGCCCCGCTCCACATCGCCCCGAGCAGACCGCCGACCGCTCCGGTGCCGAGGATCAGGCCGAGCAGGCCCGCGCCGAGTCCGAGGTCCTGGGTCACGTAGAGCACGAAGAGGGTGTGGAACATGTAGTTGAAGAACTGGACGGTGCCGGAGGCGGCGAAGAGCGCCCGCATCGACGACTCCCGCAGCACCCACCGCATCCCCTCCGTGAAGTGCCCCTTGGCCACGGGCGCGGGGGCGGGCTCGGTCGGCCGTATCTTCGCGAGGTATCCCGCCGACACCAGATAGGTGAGGGCGTCCGCGAGCAGCGCCACGGGAGCGGTCAGCACCTGGACGAGGACGCCGCCGATGCTGGGCCCGGCCAGCCATGCCATCGAACGGCTGCCGTTCACCAGCGAGTTGGCCTGCACATAGCGATCGGTCGGGACGAGGGACGCGAACAGCGTGGAGTTGCAGACCTCGAAGAGCACCGACAGCGCGCCCACCCCGAAGGCGACGAGGTAGAGCTGGCCGAGCGTCAGCAGGTCGAGGGCGTAGGCGACGGGCAGGGTGAGCAGCAGCGCGGCCCGCCCCAGGTCCGTGGCGATCATGATCCGGCGGCGGTTGGCCCGCCGGTCGGCCCAGGCCCCGAAGGGGAGGTTGAGCAGCAGGGCCGGGAGGAGTTCGAGGGTCTTGAGCCAGCCCATCTGGGCGGCGTCGGCCCCGAGCACGAGCACGGCGGCGAGCGGCAGCGCCATCAGGGAGATCTGGTCCCCGACGAGCGAGACGGTCTGCCCCGTCCAGTAGAGCCGGAAGGTCCGCTCGCGCAGCAGCGCCGGAACCCGTGCGGTGAGGCCCATCCTCGTCACTCCTTGTCGTCGTCGATGTCGGGATCCAGATAGGCGATCTTCAGGAAGCTGACGGCCCGCGCGCCCTCGGGCCGCACGGCCGGGTCGTCCTCGCGGTCGAGGTAGGCGCGGAGCATCTCGTCGATCCGCTCGCCGAGGCCTCGGAGCTCGTCGGGGGTGAGGTACACCAGGGCGTCCCCGAACAGCTCGGCCTCCCGCCACTCCTTCGTGACGTCCGTCCGGTTCTCCAGGACCTGGGCGAACCGTCCGAAGTAGCGCTCGGCGACGGCCACGTTGAGCTCGTCGGTCGCCTGCGCGACCGAGGGGTCCTCGCTGTAGCCGGGCCACTCGGTGTACCGGGCGGTGGCCCGCCAGGGCTTCTCCCTGCCGCGCCCGCCCGGCGCCTCCTCCACGAGCCCGTACTTGGCGAGTATCCGCAGGTGGTACGAGCAGCTGGCCACCGATTCGCCGGTCAGCTCGGCGGCCCGGGTGGCCGTGAACGGCCCGTGCCGGCGCAGCTGCCCGACCAGGGTCATCCGCAGGGGGTGGGCGTAGGCCCGCAGCGCCCGCGGGTCGGTCAGCTCGATGCTGTGCCGCTTCTCGCCCTCGGGGTGCGACGCGCTGTTCTCCGTCATGATGTAAAGCTATCTATAGAAAGACTTCTTTACAAGTATGTCTTTACAAGGATGTCTTTACAAGCAGGTCTTTACAAGCAGGTCTTTCCTCGCGGGTCACCAGCCGCGCGCCACCGCCACCAGCCCCCTCCCCGCACCCGCCACCGCGATCGCCCCGTCCCGGTCCGTCCGCAGCACCCGCGCCCCGCCCGCCCGCAACGCCGCCAGTGTCCGGGGCGACGGATGCCCGTACGGGTTGTCCCTGCCGGCGGACACCAGCGCGAGGCGCGGCCGCACCACACCGGTCAGCCCCGGGTCCTGGTGCGCCGACCCGTGGTGGGCGACCTTCAGCACGTCCACCGCCCCCAGCTCCGGATGCGCCCGCCACAGGGCCCGCTGCGCCGGCGGCTCCAGATCGCCGAGCAGCAGCACGCTCACCCCGCCCGGCCCCCGGACCAGCAGCGTGACACTGGCGTCGTTCGGCCCGCCGTCCGGCGGCGCCGGCCCGGCCGGCGGCCACAGCACCCGCCATTCCAGCGCCCCGACCCGCCGCCGCTCCCCCGGCTCCGCCCGCACCACCGGCACCCCGGCGGCACGCGCCTCCCTCCGTACGAACTCCGCCTGCCCCCGCGGCTCTTCGAGCCCCGTGGTCTGGATCGCCCCGACCCTCCGCCCCTTCAACACCCCCGGAAGCCCGGCCACATGGTCGGCGTGGAAGTGCGTCAGCACCAGCAACGGCACCTGTCTCACCTCCAGCTCGCGCAGACAGCGGTCCACCGCCACCGGATCCGGCCCCGCGTCCACCACCACCCCCGCGCCCCCGCCGGCCGCGAGCACCGTGGCGTCCCCCTGTCCGACCTGGCACATCGCGTACAGCCAGCCCGGCGGCGGCCAGCCGCTGACCCAGCGCACCAGCGGCACCGGCCGCGCCACCACGAGCATCAGCAGCACGACCACAGCGACCACCGGCCACGTCCGGTGCCGCAACCGCCGCACCCCGGCCACCACCGCGACCGTCACGAGCGCGAGCGCCGCCCCTCCCCACCAGCCACCGGGCCACGCCAGCTCCGCGCCCGGCAGCGCCGCGCCCGTCCTCGCCACCCGGGCGATCCACCCGGCCGGCCACCCCGCCACCCACGCCAGGACCTCCGCCCCCATCGCCCACACCGGCGCCACCGCGAGCGCCCCGAAGCCGAACACCGTCGCGAGCGCCACCGCCGGCTCCGCGAGGAGGTTCGCCGGAATCGCCACCAGGCTCGTCCGGCCCGCGAAGACCACCACGACCGGCGCGCTCACCGCCTGCGCCGCCAGCGCGGCGGCCAGCGCCTCCGCGAGCCGCCCCGGCACCCCGCGCCGCCGCAGCGCCTCGCTCCACCCCGGCGCCACCACCAGCAGCGCCCCGGTCGCGAGCACCGACAGCAGGAACCCGTAACTCCGCGCCAGCCAGGGGTCGTACAGCACCAGGACCAGCACCACCGCGGCCAGCGCCGGGATCAGCGACCTCCTGCGCCCGGTGGCGATCGCGAGCAGCGCGACCAGCCCGCAGGCCGCCGCACGCAGCACGCTCGGATCAGGCCGGCACACGACCACGAACGCCACCGTCAGCCCCGCCCCCGCCAGCGCGGTGCCGCGCAGCGAGAGCCCGATCCGGGGAGCCAGCCCGCCCCGCTCCACCCGCCGCGCCCGCCCCGGACGCCCGACGAGCAGGAGCAGCACGATCGAGAGATTGCTCCCCGAGACCGCCAGCAAATGCGTGAGGTCCGTGGCTTCGAAGGCGTCCCGCACATCGGAGCCGATCCGCGAGGTGTCCCCGACGACCAGGCCCGGGAGCAGCGCCCGCGCGTCCGGCGCCAGCCCGTCGGTCGCCGTGCGCAGCCCGGCCCGCAGCTCGCCGGCCGTCCGCTGGACCGCGCTCGGCGGCCCCACGACCCACGGCGGCCCGGCCCTGGACTTCAGCACCGCCGCGTACGGGTCCCCGGGTTCCCTGGGCGGCGTGAAGCCGGCGCCGACCCGCAGCCGCGTGGACGGCAGCAGCCGCAGCCAGGCGTCCCGTCCCTCCCCCGGGGGCACGATCAGCAGCACCGGCGCACGGGTCCGCACGACCGTCCCGTCCGTCCGCTCCACCCGGACCACCTCGGCGTCCATCACCACCGACACCGGCACCATCGCCCGCCCGCTCACCCGGGGCCGGGTGAGCCGGGGATCCGAGGTGACCGTCACCTCCGCCCAGGCCCGCCCGTACTCCCCCGCCAGGACCGGAACCGGCCCCCGCCTCAGGTCCGCCGCGTGCAGCCCCGCCGAAGCGGCCCCCGCCGCGGCGCACAGCAACACCCCCGCCCACGCCGTCGCCCGCAGCCGCCACCCCGGCGACGCACCCCTCCCACCCCCTTCTTCCCGACCGACCCCCACGGCGGGATCCCGCCCCTTGGTCAGCCACCGCGCCACCGCCGGGATCAGCGACGCCGCCGCTCCGGCCAGGCACAGCCCCACACCTGCCACCGCCCACCAGCCCGCCACGCCCAACGCGACCGCGGCCGCCGCCCACGCGGCCGACGCCGGCGGGACGAGCCGCAGATCGACCGGCTCCTCCTTCCACCCGTCCCCATCCCGCGTCATGGCCGCACCAGGGGCTGAAGGTCCGCGAAGCGCCGCTCGCCGATCCCGTCGACCTCGCGCAACTCCTCGACCGAGCGGAAACCGCCGCGCTCCGTCCGGTGGTCGACGATCCGCCGCGCGAGCACGGGCCCCACGCCCGGCAGCCCGTCGAACTGCTCGGCCGTCGCCGTGTTGAGGCTCAACGGCGCCCCGCTCCCGCCCGCCCCCGCACCCGGCCCCACACCCGGTGCCGCACTCCCACCGGCCGGCGCCCCCGGCACCCCGACGAGCACCTGCTCACCGTCGAAGAGGACCCTGGCCCGATTCAGCCCCGTCAGATCCGCCCCCGCCCGCACACCCCCCGCGGCGCGCAGCGCGTCCGCGACCCGCGACCCGGCCGGCAGCGTCAGCACCCCCGGCCTGCGCACCTTCCCTCCCACGTCGACGACGACCTCCGCCGCGGCCGTACCCCCACCGGAACCCGCACCGCCACCAGACACGGCCGGCGCCGACCCCGACGCGGTCGCCGACGCGGGCGCGGCCGCCACCGGCGCGACCCTCACGAGCTCCGGCGCCCGCACCTGCTCCGGCCGCCCCGCCCAGAAGAATCCGCCCGCCGCGCAGGCCGCCACCACGAGGACCACGGCGAGCGCCGCCAGCGACCTCGGCTCCAGCCCGCACCGCGTCTGCACCCACAGCGGCAGCCGCTCCCGCACCGCCGCCCGCCACCGCCGCTCCCCCACGGCGTCGCCCACGGGCTCCTCGACCACCACCGGCTCCACGACCGTCTCCACGACCGACGACGGAGGCGGCGACGGCAGGGGTGGTGCCGGCAGGGGTGGAAACAGCGCGTCACCCCGCTCCCGTGCGGCGCCCACCGCACCCCCGGCCGGGCCTGGCGGTGCCAGTACCCGGCGCACCCGGGCCCGCCGCCGCGCCCTCCCGGGCGGCGCACCCCGCCGAGGCCCCAGAGGCCCGGGCCCGCCCCTGCCGGCACGGGACGAGGTCGAAGAAGAGACGGAGACCGAAGAAGCCGTACGAAGATCCATGCCTGCGACGGTAGGGTCCGCCGCCGCCCCGTGCCGTCGCCCTCCGACTTCCGTGGACAGTGACGACCCTGTGGACAACTCCCTCACCCACAAGGGTGAAAGAGGCCGCCTCAGCGCGGGGAGACGACCACCGCGAGCAGCCCCGGTCCGGTGTGCGCGCCGATCACCGCGCCGACCTCGCTGACGTGCAGCTCCCCGATCCTGGGAACGCGGGCCCGCAGGCGTTCGGCCAGCGCGTCGGCCCGTTCCGGCGCGGAGAGGTGGTGGACGGCGATGTCGACCGGCCCGGAGCCGGCCTGCTCGACGGCCAGCTCCTCCAGCCGCGCGATCGCCTTGGACGCGGTCCGCACCTTCTCCCGCAGCTCGATGCGGCCGCCGTCGAGTTCGAGGAGCGGCTTCACCGCGAGGGCGGAGCCGAGCAGCGCCTGCGCCGTCCCGATCCGTCCGCCCCGGCGCAGGTAGTCCAGGGTGTCGACGTAGAAGTAGGCGGAGGTGTCCCCGGCACGCTTCTCGGCCGCCGCGACCGCCTCCTCCAGCGAGCCCCCGCCCTCCACGACCTCCGCCGCCGCGAGCGCGCAGAAGCCGAGGGCCATGCCGATCATGCGGGTGTCGACGACCCGTACGGGGACGGGCGCGTCCTTCGCCGCGAGCACGGCGGCGTCGTAGGTGCCGGAGACCTCGGCGGAGAGGTGGAGCGAGACGATCCCGCGAGCGCCCGCCTCCGCGGCCTCGCGGTAGGTGGCGGCGAAGACCTCGGGGCTGGGCCGGGAGGTCGTGACGGGCCGCCGTTTCTGCAGCGCCTCGGCGAGCGATCTGGCCGAGATCTCGGTGCCCTCCAGGAGGGCGCGGTCGCCGATGACGACGGTCAGCGGGACCGCGGTGATGGCGTGCCGCTCCATCGTCTGGGGTGGCAGGTAGGCCGTTGAATCGGTGACGATCGCGACATGCCGGGACATGAGCGGGAGGTTACCCGCCGCGACCGCCGCTCGGCAGCCCGGCCCCGGTCGCGGCCGCTCCCGCAGTACCGCGGACCGCCTGTCCCGCGTCCGCCGCGGGTCAGCCCGCGGACTCCGGCCGGGCCGTCTTCTCCCACGGGTACGTGGTCGTCCGGGGGTCGGGCGCCGTGATCGCCTGCGGCGTCTCCCCGGCCTGCGGCTGGGGCTGCGCAGGCGCCTGCCCCGGCGTCCCGGGGGCCGACTCGTACCAGGCCGCCTGCGACGCCTCCGTCCCGTTCGGCTCCCGGTCGACGGTGGTCCAGTGGCGCAGCGCGCCCGTCTCCACGTCGATCTGGGCGCTCAGCGTCTCCAGGTCGTCCTCGGCGAACCGGCGGGCCCGGTCGTGGGCGGCCTGCCGCAGCGCGTCGGCCGAGCCGGTGATCCGCTCGGTCCGCTCGGTGAGGGCGGACAGCTGCCCGGCCACGTACGCCTTGTCGGGCTCCCGCTCCAGCCGCTTGAGGTCCTCGTCCAGCTCGCGCCCGTGCGCGCTGAGCCGGGCGAAGAGGTCGAGCGACTCCCGCAGCGAGGCGTCCTCGACGGCCCCCGCCTGGAGCGCGTCCTGGGTGGCGCGCATCGAGGAGCGCAGCGCGAGCCGCAGCTTCGCCAGCTCGGCGGCGACGCCGACCTGTCCGAAGCTCTTGGCCCGCAGCGTGGTGTCCTCGACGGTGCGCCTGGCCTGGTCGAGGGTCCGGTCGACGCCCCGCTTGGCCGCCTTGGCCACCTTCACCGTGGCGTAGACCCCGAGCGCCACGAAGGAGAGGAAGAGCAGCGCCAGGATCGTGACAATCGTGGCTTCCATGGTGTGTCGCTCCTCGGCTCCGTCGGCGTCCCACGGCTGTGGTTCTTCCACGGTAAACGGAACGGGCAGGCGGAGGGTTCCATCGGAACCCCCAACCTGCCCGTAGGGGAAACCCCTAGCCCCGTCGGACGACTCGGATCACTCGGTCCGCACCGGACGTCCGGAGCACCACGGCCGCTCAGGCCACGATGTTCACCAGCTTCGGCGCGCGCACGATCACCTTGCGGATCTCGGCGCCGCCGAGGGCCGCGACGACGTGCGCGTCGGCCAGCGCCAGCGCCTCCAGCTCGGCGTCGGTGATGGACGGCGAGACCTCCAGGCGGGCCTTGACCTTGCCCTTGATCTGCACGACGCAGGTCACGGTCTCGTCGACCACGTAGGCCGGGTCGGCGACCGGGAAGTCCTGGTGGACGACCGAGTCCGTGTGACCGAGGCGGCGCCACAGCTCCTCCGCGATGTGCGGGGCGAGCGGGGCGACCAGCAGCACCAGCTGCTCGGCGACCGGGCGGGAGACCGCGCCGCCGACCTTGGTCAGGTGGTTGTTCAGCTCGGTGATCTTGGCGATCGCCGTGTTGAAGCGCATCGCGGCCATGTCCTGCGCGACGCCGTCGATGGCCTTGTGCAGGGCGCGCAGCGTGTCCTCGTCGGGCGCGGTGTCGACGACGGTGGCCTCGCCGGTCGCCTCGTCGACGATGTTGCGCCACAGTCGCTGCAGCAGCCGGTACTGGCCGACCACGGCGCGGGTGTCCCACGGGCGGGAGACGTCCAGCGGGCCCATCGCCATCTCGTACAGGCGCAGGGTGTCGGCGCCGTACTCGACGCAGATCTCGTCCGGCGTGACGGCGTTCTTCAGGGACTTGCCCATCTTGCCGAGGACGCGGCTGACCTTCTCGCCCTCGTACCAGTAGGCGCCGTCGCGCTCCTCGACCTCGGCGGCCGGCACGGCGATGCCGCGGGCGTCACGGTAGACGAAGGCCTGGATCATGCCCTGGTTGTAGAGCTTGTGGAAGGGCTCGGCCGAGGAGATGTGACCCAGGTCGAAGAGGATCTTGGACCAGAAGCGGGCGTACAGCAGGTGGAGCACGGCGTGCTCGGCGCCGCCGACGTACAGGTCGACGCCGCCGGTGGGCATGCCCTCGCGCGGGCCCATCCAGTACTGCTCGATGGCCGGGTCGACCAGCTTCTGGTCGTTGTGCGGGTCGAGGTAACGCAGCTCGTACCAGCAGGAACCCGCCCAGTTGGGCATGGTGTTGGTCTCGCGGCGGTACTTCTTCGGCCCGTCGCCCAGGTCGAGGGTGACGTTGACCCACTCCTCGTTGCGGGAGAGCGGGGTCTCGGGCCGGGTGTCGGCGTCGTCCGGGTCGAAGGTCCGCGGCGAGTAGTCCTCGACCTCGGGCAGCTCCAGCGGCAGCATCGACTCGGGCAGCGCGTGGGCGACGCCGTCCTCGTCGTAGACGATCGGGAAGGGCTCGCCCCAGTACCGCTGGCGGCTGAACAGCCAGTCGCGGAGGCGGAAGTTGACGGTGCCCTCGCCGATGCCGCGGTCGGCCAGCCAGGCGGTGATCCTCGCCTTGGCGTCGACGACGCCCAGGCCGTCCAGGGAGATCTCGCCGTTGGCGGAGTTGACCAGCTTCGCCTCGTACGAGCCGAAGGCGTCGTCCCAGGTGGACGGGTCGGTGCCACGGTTGTCGCTCGGCTCGACGACGCAGCGCATCGGCAGCTCGAAGGCGCGCGCGAAGGCGAAGTCGCGGGAGTCGTGGGCGGGGACGGCCATGATGGCGCCGGTGCCGTAGCCCATGAGGACGTAGTCGGCGATGAAGACGGGGACCCGCTCGCCGCTGACCGGGTTGGTCGCGTACGCGCCGGTGAAGACGCCGGTCTTCTCCTTGGCGTCGGCCTGGCGCTCGACGTCGGACTTGGACGCGGCCTGCTTGCGGTAGGCGTCGACGGCCTCGGCGGGGGTGGCGTGACCGCCGGTCCACACGTCGTGGGTGCCCTCGGGCCAGGCGGCCGGGACGATCTTCTCGACCAGGTCGTGCTCGGGGGCGAGGACCATGTAGGTGGCGCCGAAGAGGGTGTCCTGGCGGGTGGTGAAGACGGTGATGGCACCGGTGTCGCCGACCCGGAAGTCGACGCGGGCGCCCTCGGAGCGGCCGATCCAGTTGCGCTGCTGCAGCTTGATGGCCTCGGGCCAGTCCAGGCCGTCGAGGTCGTCCAGCAGACGGTCCGCGTAGGCGGTGATGCGCATGTTCCACTGGCGCAGCTTGGACTTGAAGACGGGGAAGTTGCCGCGCTCGGAGCGTCCGTCGGCGGTGACCTCCTCGTTGGCGAGGACGGTGCCCAGGCCGGGGCACCAGTTGACCGGCGCCTCGGAGGCGTACGCCAGGCGGTACTCGCCCAGGACCTCGGAGCGCTCGGCGGCGGACAGCTCGGCCCACGCGCGCGTGGAGCCGGGGACCTCACGGGTGCCGTGCTCGAACTGCTCGATCAGCTCGGCGATCGGGCGGGCCTTGGCGGCCTCGGTGTCGTACCAGGAGTTGTAGATCTGCAGGAAGATCCACTGGGTCCACTTGTAGTACTCCGGGTCGATCGTGGCGAACGACCGGCGCTTGTCGTGGCCCAGGCCGAGTCGGCGCAGCTGGACCTTCATGTTCTCCATGTTGGCCTCGGTGGACACGCGCGGGTGCGTGCCGGTCTGCACGGCGTACTGCTCGGCGGGCAGGCCGAAGGCGTCGAAGCCGAGGGTGTGGAGCACGTTGTGGCCGGTCATACGCGCGTGGCGGGCGAAGACGTCCGTGGCGATGTAGCCGAGCGGGTGGCCGACGTGGAGGCCCGCACCGGAGGGGTACGGGAACATGTCCATGATGAACTTCTTGGGGCGGGCGGCGACCTCGGGGTCGCCCGCCAGGTCGCCGGAGGGGTTCGGCGCCTCGTAGGTGCCCTCGGCGTCCCAGACGTCCTGCCAGCGTGCCTCGATGTCGGCGGCCATGGCCGCCGTGTAGCGATGCGGGGCCGCCGTCTCGGCGGCCGTGTTGATCTCGGTCATGGTCCTAGAAGCTCCATCGATCGTCTCTGCCCACTGCCACGAACTGCCACGAAATGAAAAATCCCCTCGCACAGGAGGGGACGCCGCGCCGACTCCGACGGGGTCTCTTCCGCCCGTCGGGACTGGTCAGCGCGGCTCGATAAGCAGGAGGCGTACGGCACGCATGGCGCCAGGGTACCGCAGCGTTCACACGGGCCGCATCGATGTCCACAGGCCGCATCGGTGCCCACGGGCCGGGCGGGAACGACGAAGCGGGCCATCCGATCCGGATGACCCGCTTCATTTCTGTGGAGCTAAGGAGAATTGAACTCCTGACCTCCTGCATGCCATGCAGGCGCTCTACCAACTGAGCTATAGCCCCTCATATGCGGCGTTCAGCTTACCGCAGAAGTGCGGAGAGCCATCCGGTATGGATGGCCCGTCTGCCTTCTGTGGAGCTAAGGAGAATTGAACTCCTGACCTCCTGCATGCCATGCAGGCGCTCTACCAACTGAGCTATAGCCCCTCGTGATCGTCCGCCCGGCTCCCTCTCGGGTCTTCCTCGCGGCGACGGACAGAACATTAACCGGCCGCCGGGCAGAACTCCAAATCCGTTTCTCCGGGACTGTCGGAGGCTCCGGGTAGGGTCGCCCCCTGTGTCCCCCTCCACCCCTTCCCCGTCCCGCGCCCGGCCGTGGCCCCTGGTCGCCGCCGCGGCGGCCTGCCTGATCTCGTTCGCGGCCTTCTGGGTGGCCCAGCGCGTCGCCCACGTGAACATGCTCGACGTCATGGTCTACCGGGCCGAGGCCGAGACCCTGCGGGCCGGCGGCGACCTGTACGCGATGCGCGCCACCTCGGCGAACCTGGCGATGACCTATCCGCCGTTCGCCGCCGTGCTGTTCCTGCCGCTGACCCTGGTGGGCGTCCCGCTGATGCGGACGCTCTCCACGGCGGGGAACCTGCTGCTGGTGGTGGCCCTGGTGCGGCTCTCGCTCCAGCTGGTCCGCCCGGCGCTCGCCTCGCCCGCGCGACGGGCCGATCTGTGGCGTACGACCCTGTGGGTCGCGGCGGTCGTGGTCTGGTGCGAGCCGGTGTGGACGACCCTCCGGTACGGACAGATCAACCTGCTGGTCGCGGTGGCCGTGCTGTGGGACTTCACTCGCCGCGAGGGCAGCCGCTGGGCCGGCCTGGGCATCGGCCTGGCGACCGCGGTGAAACTCACACCGGGTCTCTTCGTGGTGCTGCTCCTCGCCGCGGGGCTGCTGCTGTGGCGGCGGGACCGGGGGATGAACCAGTGGCTGCGCACCGCGCTGACCGCGACCGGGACCTTCCTGGTCACGACGCTGGCCATGGCGGTGGCGCTGCCGGCGGACTCGAAGACCTTCTGGACGCGGACGCTGTTCGAGACGGGCCGGGTCGGGCACGCCGAGGAGACCGCGAACCAGTCCCTCAGCGGGGTCCTCGCCCGGCTGATGCACACGGACGCGCCCGGGCTGTGGTGGCTGGCGGCCGCGGTCCTGCTGGGCGGCGCGGCGATGGCGCTCGCGGTGCGGGCGGCGGTGCTCGGCGACAAGGCCGCGGCCGTGGTCGTCACCGCCTTCGCGGCGCTGATGGTCTCGCCGATCTCCTGGTCCCACCACTGGGTCTGGTGCGTGCCGCTGCTGATCCTGCTGTACGACCGCACGCGCGCGTGGCGGGTGACGGGCCCGGTGGCGCTGGCCTTCGCCTCGTTCGCCCTGTGGTGGGTGCCGCACGACCCGGGCCGTCCCGAACTGGACCAGAACGCGGGTCAGATGCTGCTGTCGGCGGTCTACCCGCTGACGGCCCTGGCGGTCTTCGCCGGGTACGCGCTGGCGCTGCGGAGGTCCCGGCGGACGGCGACCCCGGAGGTTCCCCGGCAGCGGGTGGCTGTCCGGGAGCGTCAGGCCGTGGCGAAGGAGTAGAAGCGCTTGAGGGTGCAGTGCTCGTCGAGGAGCCGGCCGTAGATCGGCTCCCCTTCGAGCTCGCGGTAGGTCTCGATGGGGTCGCCCTTTATGATCAGCGCCCGCGCGCACTCCTCGCACCAGTACTGGTACTCGGGGTTGACGGGGTCCATGTCCCGCACGATGGGCGTGCCGCTGCCGCACCAGTCGCACTTCCGCCTGTGCGCACCCAAAGGCCACCCTCCCGTCCGGACCTGATCCCCCTCCGGCCGTCCGATTCTGCCATGGCCGGGCGGCCCTCAGAAGTGACAAAACGACAGATCCCGCCCCCCTACTGGGGAACGGGATCCGGTGACTGTGGAGCTAAGGAGAATTGAACTCCTGACCTCCTGCATGCCATGCAGGCGCTCTACCAACTGAGCTATAGCCCCTCGCGTTCTCAGCGCTCAGCGCTGCGAACAAGAAGAACTTTAGCCTGTGACCTGCCGGAAAGTGAAATCCGGGCTGCGCGGGGGCCTGGGGACCGGCCCGGGACGTCAGGTGTCGTCGCCGAGGACCGGCTCGGGCAGCGAGCCCGCGTTGTGCTCCAGGAGGCGCCAGCCGCGCGCGCCCTCGCCGAGGACGGACCAGGAGCAGTTCGAGAGGCCGCCCAGGCCCTCCCAGTGGTGCGGCTCCAGGCCGAGGAGCCGGCCGATGGCGGTACGGATGGTGCCGCCGTGGCTGACCACGACCAGCGTGCCGTCCGCCGGGAGCTTGTCGGCGTGCTCCAGGATCACCGGGGCGGCCCGCTCGGCCACCTCGGTCTCCAGCTCGCCGCCGCCCCGGCGCACCGGCTCGCCGCGCTTCCACGCGGCGTACTGCTCGCCGAACCTCGCGACGATCTCCTCGTGCGTGAGGCCCTGCCACTCCCCCGCGTACGTCTCGCGCAGCGCGGCGTCGTGGGCGACCGGGAGTCCGGTGAGCGCGGCCAGCTCGGCGGCGGTGGCCGCCGTCCGCTTCAGGTCGGAGGCGACGATCGCGTCGGGGCGGAGGGCGGCGAGCAGCCGGGCGGCGCGGCGCGCCTGGTGGACGCCGGCCTCGGTGAGCTCGATGTCGGTCGAGCCCTGGAAGCGACGCTCCAGGTTCCAGGAGGTCTGGCCGTGGCGCCACAGGACGATGCGGCGGCCGGTGCCGCCCTTGGCGGTGCTCAGCTCAGCTCACCGTCCGCCCTGTCGAGGTCGGCGCCGGTGAGGGCGGCGTGCTCGGCCGCCTTGCCGCGGGTCTTGACGGCGTCCTCGGGCAGGGGCAGCTCGGGGCAGTCCTTCCACAGCCGCTCGAGGGCGTAGAAGACACGCTCCTCGCTGTGCTGCACGTGGACGACGATGTCGACGTAGTCGAGGAGGATCCAGCGGGCGTCGCGGTCGCCCTCGCGGCGGACCGGCTTGGCGCCGAGTTCCTTCTGGAGCCGCTCTTCGATCTCCTCGGCGATCGACTTGACCTGGCGGTCGTTGGGCGCGGAGGCGAGCAGGAAGGCGTCGGTGATCGACAGCACGTCGCTGACGTCGTACGCGATGATGTCGTGAGCGAGCCGGTCGGCCGCCGCCTGGGCGGCGGCGTTGACGAGCTCGATGGAGCGATCCGTGGCGGTCACAAGCAGGCTTTCGTCGGCGGTCCAGTACCCCTCCAGGGTCTCACGGACCGCCGACGACCCCGCAAACGATTACGAGGCGCCCGGAATCTCGTAGTCCCGGCCGAGGACGACGGTGACGGCGGCGTTGCCCGCGGGCTTGCCCTTGACGACGGATCCGGCCGGCAGTCCGAGGGTCTTGGCGACCTCGGCCGCGGTGGCCTTCTGGGCGTCGTCACCGTAGACGACCTGGGACTTCGCCTGGCCGTCGGTCTTGCTGCCGCCGACGAACGCGTACCCGCCGTTGATCAGCGCGACCTTGGCCGCCTCGACGGCGTCCTCGCCGGTGGCGTCCTTGACGGAGACCCGCGGCACTCCGCCGGCTTCGACGGCGGTGACCTTGCCGCCGAGGATGTCCTTGACGACGCTGTCGCCGGTGCCCTCGGCGAGCGTCCCGTCCTCGCCCACGGGGAGCAGCGCGGTCTTGTAGGCGCCGGTCTTGGCGTGGTCGGCGAGCTTGGCGAGGGAGGCGCCGAGGTCCTTCTCGGGGAGGGAGGGGTCGGCGATCTGCTGGAGGAACTCGATGGCCGTGGTGGCGTTGGCGGCGTCGCTGGGCAGCTTGCGCAGCATGCCGTTCACCACCTGGCCGAAGCGCTGGAGCTGCTTGGCCTCGGCCTCGCCGGCGGCGCGGTAGGTGGCGTAGGCGACGGCGCCGCGGCCGGTCAGGGTCTGCTTCTCGCCCTGGGCGACGAGCGGGGCCGCGCCCTTCTTGCCCTTGGGGTCCGGGACGGCGGTGTCGGTGTCGACCTCGATGCCGCCGAGGTACTCGACGAGGTTCTCCAGGTACGGGCTGTCGAGGCGCCAGGTTCCGGCGATCTTGGCGCCGAGGAGGGTGTCGAGGGCCTCGCGGGTGCCGCTGGAGCCGTCCTCCTCGACGGACTTGCCGAGGGTGGTGGCGGAGCCTTCGGAGTCGGCGACGGCGAGGGCGTTGGGCAGCAGGACGGTGGTGCCCTGCTTGGTGGTGGAGTTGTCCACGAGGAGGGCCGTGGAGGTGCCGCCGCCCTGGATGTCGTGGAGGTGGAGGACGATCGTGTCGCGCCGCTGCGGGCCCGTGGCGGCCGCCTGGTCCTTCTGCGCGGAGTCCCCGGTGCCGGGGAGCAGGCCGGCGGACCAGAGGTAGCCGACGCCGCCGATGACGGCGAGGGCCAGGACGACGACGAGGGCGATCACGCGGTTGCGGCCGCGGCGGCGGGCCTCCTCGCGGCGCTCCGACCGGCTCTCGGTGAACTTGAGCCAGTCGATGACGTCCTCGGAGTCCTCGTCGGGCTCCTCGATGAAGGAGAACTGCTCGGTGCGGTAGTCCCGGTCGTCGCCGGCCTCCGCCCGCCGGAAGGCCGCGGGCGCGGCGGGGACGACGGGCGGGGCGGGCGGTTCGGGGGCGGGCCGCTGGCCGGGGACGCCGGCCGGGGCTGCGGCGACGGGCGCCGGGGGCTCGGCGGCCTGCCACTGCTGCCCGGTGTGCTGCCCGCCGTACTGCCCGCCGCCTCCGTAGGTCTCGTACGGGTCGTAGGCGGGCTGCTGGGGGGCGTAGCCGGTGTGGGCGTCGTACGAGGACGGCTGGGGTCCCTGGGGCTGCTGGGGCGCCTGGGGCTGGGCGTAGGGGTCGTAGCCGTACGACTGCTGCTGCCCGGCGTACGGGTCGTACGCGGGCTGCTGGGGGGCCTGGGCCGGCTGCTGGTACACCGGCTGCCCGTACGCGTCGTAGCCGATGATCTGCGGCTGCGGGTAGTACGGGTCGTACGGGTTCTGCTGGTCGTTCACCGGTGCCCCTTCCCGGGACTCACTCGCCGCGGTACAGCTGGCGCTTGTCGATGTAGCGCACCACGCCGTCCGGGACGAGATACCAGACGGGGTCGCCCGAGGCCACCCGTTCGCGGCAGTCGGTGGACGAGATGGCGAGGGCGGGGATCTCGACGAGGGAGACTCCGCCCTTGGGCAGCCCGTCGTCGGTGAGGTCGTGGCCGGGCCGGGTCACGCCGATGAAGTGGGCGAGGGAGAAGAACTCGTCCGCGTCGCGCCAGGTGAGGATCTGCGAGAGCGCGTCGGCGCCGGTGATGAAGAAGAGGTCGGCGTCGGCGTTGAGCGAGTGGAGCTCGCGCAGGGTGTCGATGGTGTAGGTGGCGCCGCCGCGGTCGATGTCGATGCGGCTGACCGAGAACTGCGGGTTGGACGCGGTGGCGATGACCGTCATGAGGTACCGGTCCTCGGCGGGCGACACGGCCTTGTGGCTCTTCTGCCACGGTTCACCGGTCGGTACGAACACCACCTCGTCCAGGTGGAACAGGGCGGCGACCTCGCTGGCCGCCACCAGGTGTCCGTGGTGGATCGGGTCGAACGTCCCGCCCATCACGCCGAGGCGGCGCTTGCCGCTGCCGCCAGTAGGCACTTCCTGCTCTCCCATGCGTGCAGAGCCTACTGGCACGGCGGTGGGCGCCGGCTCAGCGGCCTCCCGGTCGGCGTCCGGTCAGCGGTCGCGGTTGAAGCGGGTGGTGATCCAGAGAAGCAGCATCAGCGCGAGGAAGGCGCCACCGCCCGTGACGTACGGGTTGAGGCTGTCGTGGTTGCCACCGTGCTCGGCGCCCTCGGAGGCAAGCGTGACGAGGTTGGCGGCGGTGCTGTGGAGGCTCATCTTCGGCGGGACCTATCCGATCGGGGGTGGGAGCGGAGACTTCGCGCACATCGTATGCGGGCGGTCGCGGCCCGCTCACGCCGACTCAGGCGTTGGCGTCCTCGGCGTCCCCGGACGCCCCTCGGGCGGAGGTGTCTCCCGGCTGCTCGGCGGGGCGCTCCCCGGGCTGCCCGGCGGTGTCGTCGCGACCGTATCCACGCAGCAGGAACCAGGCGAGGAGGGCGCCACCGACCATGGAGACCAGCAGGACGATGCGGAGCGTGTCGCCCGGGCCCTGCTGCGCTGCGGCGATCCCGGTGAGGGCGGCGGTGGCCTCGGCGATGTCGGGCATGCGGGTCGTGCTCCCTCGTTGTCCACAGGGCCCGAGTTGTCCACAGGCCCTCCGCTCACGGTAGCGCCCTCGCCTAGGGTGGGTCGTGTCAGGGGGACGAGCACCGACTCGTACGGATGGACAGGGGGCGTTCATGACCGAGAACCACGACAGGAACCACGACGGGAAGCCGCTCGGCGGCGTGCCGAGCAGGCAGCGCAGGCGGTTCCCCGGCATCTCCTCGCGGGCCTACGAGCATCCGGCGGACCGTTCGGCGCTGGTGGCGCTGAGGAAGCTGAGCGGTTTCGACACGGTGTTCAAGGCGCTGAGCGGGCTGCTGCCCGAGCGCAGCCTCAGACTGCTCTACCTCTCGGACTCCGTCCGGGTGAGCGACGCGCAGTTCTCACACCTCAACGACATGCTGCGGGACGCCTGTTACGTCCTGGACCTGGACAAGGTCCCGCCGATGTACGTGACGCAGGACCCGGTGCCGAACGCGATGTGCGTGGGCCTGGACGAGCCGGTGATCGTGCTGACGACGGGGCTCGTCGAGCTGCTCGACGAGGAGGAGATGCGGGCGGTGATCGGCCACGAGGTCGGTCACGCCCTGTCCGGCCACGCGGTGTACCGGACGGTGCTGCTCTTCCTGACGAACGTGGCGCTGAAGGTCGCCTGGATCCCGCTGGGGAACGTCGCGGTGATGGCGATCGTGGCCGCGCTGCGCGAGTGGTTCCGCAAGTCGGAGCTGTCGGCCGACCGGGCGGGGCTCCTCGTGGGGCAGGACCTGCGGGCCTCGATGCGCGGCCTGATGAAGATCGCCGGCGGCAACCACCTGCACGAGATGAACGTGGATGCCTTCCTCGCCCAGGCGGACGAGTACGAGAAGGCCGGTGACCTGCGGGATTCGGTTCTGAAGATCCTCAATGTGCTGCCGCGCTCGCACCCCTTCACCACGGTGCGGGCGGCGGAGCTGAAGAAGTGGTCGGAGAGCCGGGACTACCAGCGGTTGATGGACGGCCACTACCCGAAGCGCTCGGAGGACAAGGACACCTCGGTCACGGACTCCTTCCGCGAGTCGGCGGGGCACTACGCGCAGACGGTCAAGGACAGCAAGGATCCGCTGATCAAGCTCGTCGGCGACATAGCCGGCGGGGCCGGCGACCTCGCGGGCGATCTGGGCGGACGGCTGCGGACCGTGTTCGGTGGCGGCGCCCCGAAGGAGACCGGCAAGGAGACCGGCGGGGACTCGTCCAAGGAATCGGACAAGGAAGGGGACAAGGAGACCGGCGGGGAGCCGGGCGAGGGGGCCGGGAGGTAGACGGCACCCTGGGCGTCAGGGCCCGGGGGCGTCAGGGCCGGGGCTGGGCGGCCGGGGCGAGGGCTCCGCAGAGGGCCGGCACGGCCGGCCGGTCGGGGGCGTAGGGGTCGGTCAGGGCCGGGCCGGACGACGCCGGGGCCTCGGCTCCGGCCAGGAGCGGCCTCAGGCCGCCGCCGGTGTCCTCCCCGCAGGCCTGCGGTCCGGCCTCGACGGTACTGGTCAGCAGCTCGGCCCGGTGCATGCGCAGGTCCTCGCGGTCGAAGCGGAGGTGCAGGGTGCGGTGGACCGTGAAGAGGGAGGCCGCGGCGGGCTCGCCCGGACCCTGGACGGCGGGGCGCAGCGCGTAGGTGAAGGTGTGGTCGGCGGTGACGTCCAGGGTGTCCGTGGTGCTCTCGGCGAAGCGGAGGGTGCCCTGGACGCGGGGCGCGGGCTCGACGACGGAGACCTGACGGGGGTCGAAGCGGACCACCCAGGCGGCGAGGGCGTGCCGGCCGTCGTCGGCGGGTGATTCGACGCTGCGGTCGAACTGGGCGAGCTGGTCGGGGTCGAGCAGCAGGCGGGCGGGGCGCACGGTCTGGCCCGCGAGGACGTCGGGTTCCAGGGAGGAGGCGACGAGGTAGTCCTTGGCGATGCTGAGGGCGGTGACGACCTGGCCCTCGGAGAAGTGGGTGGTGCGGGCGGCGACGGGGAGGTTGATGCCGGCGGCGCCGGTGCGGTACTCGGCGGCGGGGCTGCGGGCGAGGAGCCGGGCCGGGTCGCCGCCGGGGACGGGGCCCTGGGGAGCGAGGGGGACGACGGTGGTGCGCAGGGGCTCGGCGCGCTGGTCGAGCGGTGGCTGGTAGGGGTTGCGCAGGCCGAGATAGATGGCCGTGCCGAAGGCGAGGAGGACCAGCAGGACCAGCAGGAGGGCCTGGCCGGAGCCGGAGCGGCGGCCGGTGGGGCCGGGGCGGCTGCGGACGGCCAGCGCGTGCTCGCCCATCCGTTCCTGGGCGGAGTACTCCTGGAGGTGGGCAGCGCGGACGAACGCCTCGTCGAAGACGACGGCTCGGTACTCGTCGTCACCGCCGGGGAGCCCCTCGGGAGTCCCCTCAGGCGGGTCGCCACGCCCTGCCATACCTTCAGGGTAGGTCGGCGGGGGCTTCGGTAAACGCCCAGGTACACGACAAGTTCGGAAGTTTTCCGCCGTCGGAGTGACCGCCCCGGCGGGCGGGGCGGCCGTCCGGGTGGTGTCAGGGTGTGCCGGGCGCGACGGAGGCCCGCGGGGGCGTCCGCTCGGCGGTCGCCCGGCTGCCGGCGGCCGGTGCGGCGGCGGCCGTGGCCGGGGCGCCGGTGAGGACGGGGACCGGGGGCGCGGCGGCCGGTGAGGCGGCGGGCGGGGCCGGGTTGGGCGCGTCGACGCCGGTGGAGGCCGGGGGGACCTGGTCCTGCCGGTTGGCGGCGGCACCGCGGTAGACGGCGGTGAACGCGAGGGCCACCATGCCGATGCCCATGAGGAGGGCGAGGAGCCAGGCGACGGGCCGGTGCCAGCGGGCGCTGCCCCGGTAGGGGCGCAGGGCGCCGCCGTGGCGGCCGTAGGGGCTGGCGTCGTCGCCGATGTCGTCGGGCTCGTAGGTGGGGCCGACGGGGTCGCAGGCCTCGTCGTAGAGGTCGTCGTCGCCGGCGGCCCGGAGGGCGCGGGCACGGGCGGATTCGGCCTCGGCACGGGCCTGGGCGGCGGCGAGGAGGCGTTCGACGGCCGTCGGCTCGTGAAGGGTGGCCGCCCGGATGAACTCCTCGTCCAGAACCACGTCCCAGCGGCCCTCGGCGGCGCCTCCGCGCTCGTCGTCGGGCTCCCAGCCGTTCGGGGACGGCCTGCCCCCCACGTCGTCCGGCACGGATTCAGAGTAGACCGGGGATGTGGTTTTGGGCAGGGAGAGTGCGAAGTCTCCCCGCCCGTACCGAAAGGCCGAAAGGAGGGGTGCGGGGTGGTGTTACCGGATGTGACCGTCGCCGGTCACGATGTACTTGGTGGAGGTGAGCTCCGGGAGGCCCATGGGGCCGCGGGCGTGGAGCTTCTGGGTGGAGATGCCGATCTCCGCGCCGAAGCCGAACTGTCCGCCGTCCGTGAAGCGGGTGGAGGCGTTCACGGCGACCGTGGTGGAGTCGACCAGCTGGGTGAAGCGGCGGGCGGCGGCCTGCGAGGTGGTGACGATGGCCTCGGTGTGGCCGGAGGTCCACATGCGGATGTGTTCGACGGCCTTGTCGAGGGAGTCGACGACGGCGGCGGCGATGTCGTAGGAGAGGTACTCGGTCTCCCAGTCCTCGGTGGTGGCCGGGACGACGGTGGCCTTGGTGCCCTCGGCGTGGGCGAGGACCCGCTCGTCGGCGTGGACGGTGACGCCGGCCTCGGCCAGCGCGTCGAGGGCGCGGGGCAGGAAGGCGGCGGCGATGTCCTGGTGGACGAGGAGCGTCTCGGCGGCGTTGCAGACGCTGACCCGCTGGGCCTTGGAGTTGACCAGGATGTCGACGGCCATGTCCAGGTCGGCCTCGGCGTCGACGTAGACGTGGCAGTTGCCGGTGCCGGTCTCGATGACCGGGACGGTGGACTCCTCGACGACGGTCTTGATCAGGGAGGCCCCGCCGCGCGGGATGAGGACGTCGACGAGGCCGCGGGCGCGCATCAGCTCGCGGACGGAGTCGCGGGACTCGCCGGGGACGAGCTGGACGGCGTCGGCGGGCAGCCCGGCGCCGCCGACGGCGTCGCGGAGGACGGTGACGAGGGCGGTGTTGGAGGCGTACGCGGAGGAGGAGCCGCGGAGCAGGACCGCGTTGCCGGCCTTGAGGCAGAGGGCGGCGGCGTCGACCGTGACGTTGGGGCGGGCCTCGTAGATGATGCCGACGACGCCGAGCGGGACGCGGACCTGGCGGAGGTCGAGGCCGTTGGGGAGGGTGGAGCCGCGGACGACCTCGCCGACCGGGTCGGGCAGGGCGGCGACGTGGCGGACGTCGGCGGCGATGGCGCGGATGCGCTCGGGGGTGAGGGTGAGCCGGTCGACGATCGACTCGCTGGTGCCGGCCTCGCGGGCCTTGGCGATGTCCTCGGCGTTCGCCTCGACGATCTCCGCGGTGCGGACTTCGAGGGCGTCCGCGATGGCGAGGAGGGCTTCGTCCTTGGCCGAGCGCGGCAGTGGCGCGATCTGTGCGGCGGCGCCACGGGCCCGGTAGGCGGCCCGGGTGACCGGGGTCAGGTTGTCGAGGGGCGTGAGCGAGGTCATGCCCGCAGGGTACTGGTACGGGCGGTCCGACCCCGTACGTACGACGGGCGCATCCCGCAGTGCGAGACGCGCCCGTGCCACCGTACGGACCTCGGGGGCCCGGCCCGTCAGGACCCGGGCCCCGGCGGGTCAGTAGGGGTGGACTCCGACCGGGGCGGCGGGCGGCGGGCCGTAGCCCTCCGCGATCCGCTGGTGGTAGGTCTCCCGGTCGATGACCTCCAGGCCGACGATCTCCCACGGCGGGAGCTTCGCCGTCTGCCGGTGCTCGCCCCAGAGCCGGAGGGCGACGGCGGCCGCGTCGTGCAGGTCGCGGGCCTCCTCCCAGTACCGGATCTCGGCGTGGTCGTTGGCGTACCGGCTGGTCAGCAGGAAGGGGTGGTCGTGGGCGAGCTGTTCGAGCCCGCGCCGTACCTCCTTCAGCGGTGACTCGACGCCGGACACGCTGAGCGTGACGTGCCACAGCTTGGACAGCGGGCGCTCCCCCGCGCCGCCGTCGCCTGTGTCCGTCCCGGCTGCTGTGCTCCTGCCCTCCGTGGCCCTGTCCCGTGCCGCGTCGAAGTCGGCTCCGGCCTCGACACTCGTCAGGGCGCGTTCGGCCGTCCCGCGGGGCATGGCCCCTGGGCGCGCTCGTCTCACCGGCGGCCTCCTGTGTGATGCGTGTGGTGCTGTACCCCGCGTTGTTCGTTGCCCCCGAGACAAAGTTGACCAGCCCGAGCCGCCGCATGGGGCGGTTTTGGTAAAGGTCCCTTCCGGATGGCAGGAGTTTCAGCCGTTTCGGCGGCGCTTTCGCAAGGGCTTCCGGGCCCGTTTCCGGCCGGGGCGACCGCCTGGTCTCAGCCCAGGACGACGAGGTCGTCGCGGTGGACGACCTCGCGCTCGTACTCGGGGCCGAGTTCCCTGGCGAGTTCGTGCGTCGAACGGCCCAGCATCCGGGGGAGCTCCTTGGCGTCGAAGTTGACGAGGCCGCGGGCGACGGGGTGGCCGGTGGCGTCGCGGAGCTCGACCGGGTCCCCGGCGACGAAGTCGCCCTCGACGGTGGCGATGCCGGCGGCGAGCAGCGACTTCTTGCCCTCGACGACGGCCCGGACGGCTCCGTCGTCGAGCCCGAGGGAGCCCTGCGGGGTGGAGGCGTGGGCGAGCCAGAGGAGGCGGTCGGCGGAGCGGCGGCCGGTCCGCCGGAAGCAGGTGCCGGTGTCGCGGCCGGCGAGGGCGTCGGCGGCGCGGCTGGCGGAGGTGAGGACGACGGGGATGCCGGCGGCGGCGGCGATCCGGGCGGCCTCCACCTTGGTGACCATGCCGCCGGTGCCGACGCCCGCCTTGCCCGCGGAGCCGATCTCGACGTGGGCGATGTCCTGCGGGCCTGCCACCTCGGCGATCCGGGTGGTGCCGGGCTTGGCGGGGTCTCCGTCGTAGAGGCCGTCGACGTCGGAGAGGAGGACGAGGAGGTCGGCGCGGACGAGGTGGGCGACGAGGGCGGCGAGCCGGTCGTTGTCGCCGAAGCGGATCTCGTCGGTGGCGACGGTGTCGTTCTCGTTGACGACCGGCAGCGCACCCATGGCGAGGAGCTGGTCGAGGGTGCGGTAGGCGTTGCGGTAGTGGGCGCGGCGGCTGGTGTCGTCGGTGGTGAGCAGCACCTGGCCGACGCGGACGCCGTAGCGGGCGAAGGAGGCGGTGTACCGGGCGACGAGGAGGCCCTGCCCGACGCTGGCGGCGGCCTGCTGGCGCGCCAGGTCCTTGGGCCGGCGGGTGAGGCCCAGCGGGGCCAGACCTGCGGCGATGGCACCGGAGGAGACCAGGACGATCTCCTTCTCGCCGCCGCTGCGGACCTTGGCGAGGACGTCGACGAGGGCGTCGACCCGGTCGGCGTCGAGGCCGCCCGCGGCGGTGGTGAGGGAGGAGGAGCCGACCTTGACGACGATCCGGCGCGCCTCTGTGACGAAGGGACGGACCACGGACACCGCGGCCTGCGGGTTCGGGGAGTGCGAGGGGGCCTGCGGGTTCGGGCTCTGCGGGGTCACGTCCTGTCGGTTCATGTCCTGCTGCACCGCCGCCATATCCGTCGCCACCTGCGCCGTCCTCACTCGCTGTTCTGGCGCCGTGCGCTCCCGGCACGGTCGCGAGGGGCAATCTACGCGAGCCGGGACGGCTGCCGCTCCTCCGTTTCGCCCTCCGGACCGGAGCCGTCCGGACCGGAGCCGTCCGAGCCGGAGCCGTCCGCACCGGAGCCGTCCGCACCTGAGCCGTCCGGACCGGGGGCGCGGCTGACGAGGATCCGGCGGGAGATCACGTACGTGAAGGGGATGGCGACGACGGCGGCCACGAGTGGCGCGATCCTGTCGTCCATTCCTCCCCACGTGACGAGCGCGTACAGGCCGGCGCTCTGCACCACGTAGTTGGTGACGTTGGTGAGCGGGAAGAGGGCGAACTTCTTCCAGGTGGGGCGGGTGCGGTAGGTGAAGTACGTGTTGAGGAAGAAGGAGCCCACCATGCTGAGCAGGAAGGCGAGGGTGTACGCGGCGAAGTACGGCATCCAGGGGTGGAGCAGCAGGTAGCAGCCGAAGAAGGTGCCGGTGTTGATCCCGCCCACCACGCCGAAGCGGATGATCTGGCCGAGCTGGTCTCGCATGGGCCCATCAGATCGCCGTGAGATGAACGGAGCATGCCCGGGGGGCGACGCCCGCACGACGAACGGCCCCCGCGTACGAGGGGGCCGTGTCGTGCGGCGACGGCGGTCCTAGACGGCGGCGCCGCGGCGGGCGGTCCAGCCGGCCCAGGCGGAACCGATCATGTCGCGGACGTCGTGCCGCGCCTTCCAGCCCAGCTCCGTGGCGATGCGGTCGGCGGAGGCGACGACGCGGGCCGGGTCGCCGGGGCGGCGCGGGGTGACGACGGGTTCGGTGGCGTGCCCGGTGATCTCGTTGATCAGCCCGACCATCTCGGTGACGGAGACGCCCTCGCCGCGGCCGATGTTGACCGTGAGGTCGCGCGGCTCGCCGGCCCCGGCCCACTCGGCGAGCTTGCGGGCGACCACGAGGTGGGCGTCCGCGACGTCCTCGACGTGGATGTAGTCGCGGACGCAGGTGCCGTCCGGGGTGGCGTAGTCGTCGCCGAAGATCCGGGGGGCCTCGCCGGCGTCGAGCCGCTCGAAGACCATCGGCACCAGGTTGAAGACCCCGGTGTCGGCGAGCTCCGGGCCGGCCGCGCCGGCCACGTTGAAGTACCGCAGGCAGGCGGTGGCGATGCCGTGCGCCCTGCCGGTCGCGCGGACCAGCCACTCGCCGGCGAGCTTGGTCTCGCCGTACGGGCTCAGCGGGAGGCAGGGGGTCTCCTCGGTGACGAGGTCGACGTCCGGCATGCCGTACACGGAGGCGGAGGAGGAGAAGAGGAAGCTGCGCACGCCCGCGGCGGCGACCGCCTCCAGGAGGACGGTGAGCCCGCCGACGTTCTCGCGGTAGTAGTGCAGCGGCAGCTCGACCGACTCGCCGACCTGCTTCTTCCCGGCGAGGTGGACGACCCCGGTGACGCCGTGCTCGGCGAGCGTCCGGTCGAGCAGCTCACGGTCGAGGACGGAACCGACCACCAGCGGCACGCCGTCGGGAAGCCGGTGGGCGTGCCCCGTCGAGAGGTCGTCGAGGACGACGACCCGCTCGCCCGCCGCCGTCAGCGCCCGGACCACGTGCGCGCCGATGTACCCGGCCCCGCCGGTGATCAGAAAGGTCATGCTCCACCACACCCCTCGTCCGCCACTGTCCGTCACTCTCCGCCGCGTTCCGCCGCTGTACGCCGCGTCCGGCCGCCGACCGCCGCGTGGTGCCCACGCACCGGCACCCCACCGTACCGACTGAGCCGGGCGACCGGGTCCCACCGCTCCGGAAGGGCGTCCGGCCAGGCGTCATACTGGATGAGTTCATCCTTCCGTCCGGTCCCGTTCAAGGAGTCGACCGCAGTGCGAAATCCCGAGGCACCCAGGCTGCTTGGGGTCTACCGCCGAGCCGTACCGGAACGCGTGAGGCGGGCCATCGTTTCGCAGGTCGACGCCGACATGCGCCGCCGGGTGAAGATGCGCATCGCCAGCGGCACCGCGGCCGCCGAGCGGCGTCGCGGCGGCCGTCTCGCCAAGCGTTACGGGGCGTACACGGCCGGCGCCGACCGTGCCGTGATCACGGTGGGCAAGGAGCCGAAGGTGGCGCTCGTCACCGAGGGCGTCACCCCGCTCCAGGCCCGCCGGGCGAATCTGGAGACCGTCCTCGCGGCGCTCGCCGGCGCCGGCGTCGAGCACTTCGCCGTCCGCGGCCAGTCGGAGACGGCCGCCGCCGTGGCCGTCCGCGCGGAGGACCGCGCCACCGTCCTCGCCGCCCTGGCGGAGGCCTGCAGGACCCTGCCCGGCTATGTGACCCCGCTCAGCGCCAACGGCCCCGTCACCCGCGGGTCCGAACCCGGCTTCGAGCCGGCGACCTGGCAGCGGCTGGGCGGCTCCCCCGTCCTGCGCCTCACCTGGTACCGCACGGACCCGACCCACCAGCTGACGCTCGGCGACACCTACGGCTGCGACGTCGAGTTCTGGACGCTGGAGGAGGGCGAGCTGACCGCGCCCCGCGCCGGCCGGATCGCCTCGGCGCTGCCGCCGGCCGGGGAGATCGTCCCGGTCCCGGAGCCGTACTTCACCAGCCTCGCGCCCCGACGGACCGAGGGCGCCCCGCTCGTCCCCGCCCGCGCGGAGACGGCCGTCGTCCCGACCGACGAGGTCACCTTCCCGATCGACGTCGTCTACACCTGGGTGGACGGGTCGGACCCGGCCTGGCTGCGGCAGCGCGCCGAGTTCTCCGGCGAGGGCTACCACGCGGAGGCGGCGAACGCCGCCCGCTACCTGAGCCGCGACGAACTCCGCTACTCGCTGCGCTCGCTCCACATGTACGCCCCCTGGGTGCGGAACATCTACCTGGTGACCGCCGACCAGGTGCCGGAGTGGCTGGACACCGACCGGCCGGGCATCGAGGTCGTGTCCCACAAGGACGTCTTCCGCTCCCCCGACCTGCTGCCGACGTTCAACTCGCACGCGATCGAGTCGCAGCTGCACCACATCGAGGGGCTCTCGGAGCACTTCCTCTACTTCAACGACGACGTGATGCTCGGGAACGAGGTGACGCCGGGCGACTTCTTCCACGCCAACGGCATCACCAAGTTCTTCCCGTCGCCCGCGCTGGTGCCGCTCGGCGAGCGGACCGCCGACGACCCGCCGGTGGCCGCCGCCGGCAAGAACAACCGCCGCCTGATCGAGGAGCGGTACGGCGCGGTGCTCGTCCAGAAGATGAAGCACATGCCGCATCCGCTGAGCCGGACCGTGCTGACCGAGATCGAGACGGAGTTCGCCGCCGAGTACCGCCACACGGAGGCGAGCAGGTTCCGCAGCATCGACGACATCTCCATCTCGTCCTCGCTGCACCACTACTACGCGTTCCACACGGGCCGCGCGGTCCCCTCCCAGCTGCCGTACTCCTACCTGGACCTGACCCACCCGTGGACGGAGACCCGGCTCGGCCGGCTCCTCGCCGCCCGGGACAAGACGGTCTTCTGCGTCAACGACACGGTGTCCACGGAGCAGGAGGTGGGCGAGCAGAAGGACCTGATCACCCCCTTCCTGGAGGCGTACTTCCCGGTCCCGAGCCCGTACGAGAAGTAGCCCGGCGAACACGAGAGAGGGGGGGGGGGCGGGAGGCGGCGAGCCGGCGCGCGGGACGCGGGGGGTGGGGTT